>NZ_BAAHNO010000014.1:0-186184 GCF_054656615.1 Arthrobacter sp. AD-310
GGCAGGCCCCGCGGGAGCCGGCGCCGCCGGCTCCTGGCCCGGGCTTGGGGCGGGTGCGCTGCCAGTTCCGGTCACGAAGGAGGTCACGGCCTGGTTGAACTGGCTGAACGAGTCGCGGAAGCCCTGGTCCGAGGCCACGGCGACGGCACCGCCGGCGCCGAGGGAGACGGCAACGGACAGGGCGGTAAGGGCGGCACGGCGCTTGGCACGGCGCCTGGCGGCCAGCTCATCCACGGGTGCGGGACCGTTCCCTGCCGGTGCCGGGTCTTCTGCCGCCAGCGGTATGGCCAGGGGCTGCACTGCGGGGGCTGCCTCCGTTGCGCGCTTCAGCAGCGCCGCGACCTCCGACGACGGGTCCGGCGTCTCCGACCCCAGGGCACGCAGCTGCAGAAGGGCGGGGCGGAGCTGGCCATCGCCGTCCAGATCCGCCTCTTGAAGCAGCTGGTCGATGGCGGCGTCGCTGCGGGGTCCTGCGGTGTCACTCATGATTCGCCTGGTTTCTTGAGAGCGTTTGTGCCTTGAGGTTGTGAAGTGCCCTGCGCTGGAGCTGTTTGACGGCTCCCGCGCTCTTGCCCATGATCGCGGCCACCTGTTCAATGGACAGGTCCGCAACGACCCGGAGGGCCAGGACTTCCTGGTGTTCCTCGCTAAGTCCGTCCAGCATGGCAGCGGCGCCGCCGGTCAGTTCCACGGCGTGGTCCTCCGCTGATGGGGTGGTGCGCGCATCGTGCTGGGGGTCGTACGCGGTAAGCTGCGGCCGCCGCTCCAGCCGCCGGTAGTGGTCCACCATGCGGGCGTGGGCGATGGAGAAGATCAGGGACTTTGCGCCCTGCAGGCCGCCTGTGAGTCCCCCGATTTTGGGGTAGAACGCGAGGAACACATCCTGCGTGACCGCCTCGGGGTCGTCAACGCCGCGGGCCTTGAGGTATCCCTGGACGGGCCCTGCGAAAGACCGGTAGGCAGCACCGAACAGCACAGCGGGATCCGTTCCGGCTGCGTTGTCGAATATGTCGGTTTCTTCGTGGGCCAAAGTGTCCAGCACCGGCGGCTCCTCCATCCCGGAACACGGCTGCAGCCGGCCCGGTTTCCAGCGGGGCTTGCCACGCCCCATGGACTTTTTGTCTGCCCGGCTACCTGCGGGCAGTTCCGGACCGCGGGACCCTCCGTGGCAGGTCCCGCGGTCCGCGGGGACGGCAGCGTCAAAAGCTGCGGTCCACCCTAGCTGACAGTCCCTAGCGGACCGAAACCTCAGGGGCGTCCACTACGTCGCCGCCGGCCGGAGCCGGGACAGCGGGAACGGCCGGGACCGCGGATTCGCCGTCGACGCCCGGAACGGCGGGCACGGCAGGAACAGCGGGAACCTCGGGCCGCTCAACCTCAACGGCCGCGGAACCGGCGGCATCGGCGCCAGCCTCAGCGGCAGCGCCAGCGCCGGCCACCACGTCGGTGCAGAAGCTTTCAACGTTGGCTTCACCGTCAGCGGCGATGACCAGCGAGGAGAAGCCTTCGGAGGAAGCGTCCAGGCCGCCGTTCGAGAAGGCGGTGCACAGGCCGAAGGCAGCTGCGCCTGCGGCGTCAACGGCGGCACCGGCGGCAGCGGAGCCGGAAGCATCGGCGGCAACGCTGTCATCGCTGACCGTGGCGTCGGCGTCGGCCGCGGCTTCGGCATCTGCGGAGGCATCGGCGTCGGCGGTGGACTCTGCTGCGGTCGCGGCACCGGTTGCTGCGTCGCCGGCAAGCTCCGGAGCGGGGGCGCCGAAGAGATCGTGGGCGGTCTGCTGGGCTTCGGCGGGCAGGACACCGGACACGGCTGCGACGCCGGTTCCGCCGACGGCCAGGGTGCCGGCAGCGAGGACCGAGGCGGCGACTTTACTGGTGGCGAGAACGGTGAACAAAGACATCAAGCACTCCAAACCTAGACAACTATCGGGTCGGGTCCGGCAGGCGGACCCATCACCTCCTTCATCGCCGGCGGCAGCGGAAAGGTTACGGTGGCCGGAAAACTTTTTTGCAGACCGGTCCTGGTAGGTGGTTCCGGGCATGTCCCCTCGGGCCACACCGCATAGGATCGGTGCATGCCTGACGCCCTGCCGCCCCAGCCCGCAGCCACTCGTCAGGGACCGCAGCAGCCCGGCGCCCAGGCTCCGGCGCCGCAGGAAGCCGGCACCTGGCAGCAGATGGTGGACAACAATAAGGCCCTGCTGCTGCGGAAGACCGGCAAGGACACCGCATACTGGGCGGAACAGGCGCGGGCCGCGGGCATCACAAGCGACCGGGAGCTCCGGGACTGGATGCGCGACAACTTCGGCGTGACCGGCTACGCCCAGTACGCGGTGTCCTGGGAAATGTTCGGCTACCCGGAGTTCATGCTCCGGGACGCGGACGAACTGATTGACGGCCAGTACGCCAACCACCCGCAGCTGCGGCCCGTCGCCGACGCCCTCCTGGCCTGGGCATCAGCCACCGCCGGCGTCCAGATCCAAATGCGCAAGGGCTACGTATCCCTGCACAGCCCGCGCCGGAAATTCGCCCAGGTCACCCGGACCATCAACACTGCGGTGGACGTGACGCTGCGGCTCGACGCTCCGGCTGAGGGCCGGCTCGAACGCGTGCGGACCCGCGCCGATGATCCTTTTACCCTCCGTGTACGCGTCACCTCGCTGGAACAGGTGGATGACGAGTTGCTGGAAATCCTTGCGCTGGCGCTCGAACAGAACAGCTGACGGGGCATGCCCGGGGCCGCCGGCCGTCCGCGGCGGCGCCGACATGAGCCCGGCTTCTAGGCCTCGACCAGGTCGGCGTCGGCCTCTTCGAACTCCACGGCGGCGACAATCTCAAGCGTTTCCGGGTTGATCATGAACGCCTCGTCGTCCTCCTCGACCATGATGAAGTCTCCGTGGTCGGTGGTGAAGTGCCACGCGAGGGTCATTTCGCCGTCGTGCATGTAGTTGGGATTGCCCATGGTGATCTTGACCAGCTCGTAGCCAGCGATGCTGCACAGCTCACGGATGATGAGCTCGAAGTCCGGCGCATCTTCCAGGGCTTCGGCCTCGGCCTTGGCCCGGCGTTCGGGCAGATCCGGAATCTGTGCGGCCAGGCGTTGGATGTACCCGCCCACCTCCTCGTCATCGAGCACCAGCAGGTCCGCCTGCCCCCGCAGCCAGGCCGCGTTCAGCGCGGTGATGTTCTCCCGCTCCAGCAGCTCCTCGAACTCGCCGTCGAGCTCTTCCATGCGGAGGACGCCGTCGGGGGTCTCTTCCGTGTCGTCCAGGCCGCCGTCGAGGTAGAACTCCTCGTCTTCCTCCGACAGGTCGTCGTAGGCCTCCACGGCCCGGTTGAAGAGATCCAGGTGGGCCGTGGCACCCATGCCCGCCATGCCCTCGCGGACCAGGGCGTCGGTAATGGTGCGGTCCCCCGCCACAAAGGCATACTGGGCAAACCCGCCTTCCAGTGCCTGGGTGAGGTAGAAGTCGACGTAGTAGCTGCGGACGGCCACCGGTGACATTTCCTCTGTCTGCAGGAGGGCGTTGTGCATGGCATCCACCACGGCCACGTTGGCTTCGACGGCCTCCTCATCGCTCGCTTCGATGCTGCTGCTGGTCAGGATGACGGGCTGCTGGCTGCTGATCATGGCAATCCTCACTGCGTATATCGCTGCTGGTGCTTGGGACACCTGTCACGCTACGTGCGCGCCACAGCCCGGCTGTTGAGGAGGAGGTGAACGTCAGGCGAAGTTTTGGCGGGCAGCCGGAACCGGGCCGCCCGCTCTCCTGCAGCAGCGAACCCGGGACCAGCGGACCGGCGGCCAAAGAACCAACGCCCAGGAACTAAGATGGATCAGATAACCAACCACCGGACCCGGCTCCGCCGTGTCCTGCTGAAAGTAGCGCGCACCATGCCACCCCAACCGGACGAGAGTGCGGACCTGGCGATACAAACCCCTGCCATCAACGACCGCTCGCTGGCCGCCGGACTGGCCTACGCCATGGGCAGTCGCGTTTCGGGCATGTCGTTCGACGCCGGGACCGGACTCATGCTGGGCAAGGTCCGGGGCAGCGCGGACGTTCCCTACTCCACCACGGCAAAGCTGGTCCGCAAAGGCGGCGGCTGGAGCTGCACCGTCGGTGTCTGCAGCTGCCCGGTACGCAAGGACTGCAAACACGTTGCCGCGCTGCTCTTCGCGGCCGAGGACAACCCCGCCATCCGTATCCAGCTCCTGTCCCCGGCCACCGCCACCCAGGTGGCCCGCGAGCCGGCCGCCGTCCTCTCCGACTGGGAGCAGGCCCTCAGCCCGCTCATCTCCCAGCCCGGCACCGCACCATCCGGCAACGGCGTCCCGCTGGCCCTCCAGTTCGAGATCGAGGAACCCGCCCCGCACTTTTCCTACACAGGCCGCCGGGACCCTGTCCGCAGCGTCCGGCAGCTTAAGGCACGCCCGGTGATCATGGGCGCCAAAGGCAAATGGATCCGCGGTGACGTCTCCTGGAACACGCTCAGCTACCTGAATTTCCGCAGGGAGTGCAACGAGGCGCACGTGGAATGGATGCAGGAGTTCCTGGCAGCCCACTCGGCCTCCGCCAGCCGGATGCACAACTCGGCCGGGCTGTGGCTGGGCCTGAACAGCTACTCGGGCAGGAACCTCTGGAGCCTCCTGGCCGATGCCCGCAAGATCGGGCTCGCCCTCGTGGACTCGCGCGGCACCGAACCGGTGCGGCTCGCAGAGGCACCTGCCGCCGTCGGGCTTGACCTGGGCAGGTACGGCGCGCCCGACGCTGCTGCCGCTGCGGGCACGGCGGCCGACGGCGGCCTGAAGCTGTCCCCCACCATCACCGTGGAGGGGGCCGGGGTTGATCCGGCCTCCGTGGGCATGATCGGCCGGCCCGCGCACGGCATTTTCTTCACCACCGGGGAAGCGTCACTTCCCGGGGTGCCCGACCCCAACGGCACGATCACCCTGGCCCCGCTGGAAGCCGGCCTGAGTGAGGAGCTGCTGGCGTTCGTCACGGCGGGCAGCACCTTGCACATCCCGGCCAAGGACGAACCCCGCTTCCTCACCGGCTTCTACCCCAAGCTCAAGCAGAAGGCCCGGGTGACTGCGCGGGACGAATCCGTGGAGCTTCCCGCGCTCGCCGTCCCCACCCTCTCCCTGCTGGCGAACTACGGCGCGGACCACCGCGTGCGGCTGCACTGGGAGTGGCACTACAAGAGCGGGAACCTGGTCACCGCCCAGCCGCTGTGGCGCCACCCGGGCGACCACGGCTACCGTGATGACGCGGCCGAAGCGCGGATCCTGGAGGGCGTGGGGCAGCCCTGGGAACTGGTTCCGGCGCTGGGCGAGTCCGCCACCGGCGGCTGGGGCACTCCCCGGCTGGCGGCGTCGGCCGAGCTGAAGGGCCTGGACACCCTTGCCTTCACCGAGGACGTGCTGCCCCGGCTGCGCCAGGCTCCGGACGTCGAGGTGGAGACGGCGGGCGACATCGCCGATTATCGCGAGGCCGAGGAAGCACCCGTGGTCTCCATTTCCACCAAGGCCACGGAGCAGCGGGACTGGTTCGACCTTGGCATCCAGATTTCCCTGGAAGGCCAGCCGGTGTCCTTCGCTGCGGTCTTTTCGGCCCTGGCCGCCGGACAAACCAAAATGCTGCTGCCCAGCGGCGCCTATTTCTCGCTGGACCTGCCGGAACTGCACCAGCTGCGGGCGCTAATCGAAGAGGCCCGGTCGCTGCAGGACAATAAGGACGCGCCCCTGCAGATCAGCCGCTTCCAGGCCGGGCTGTGGGACGAACTGGCGCAGCTTGGCATCGTGGACCAGCAGGCTGCCGCGTGGCGGTCGGCGGTGGGCGGCCTCCTCGAGGGCGGCACCGACGGCCTGCCCCTGCCCGCGTCCCTCAACGCCGAGCTCCGCCCGTACCAGCTGGAGGGCTTCAACTGGCTGACCTTCCTGTACAAGCACAGCCTGGGCGGCGTCCTTGCCGACGATATGGGCCTGGGAAAGACCGTGCAGGCGCTGGCGCTGATGTGTGCGGCGAAGGAACTGGCGGTTGAGGCTGCCGCCGCCGTTGAAGGAACAGGGCCCGACGGCGGTGCTGCCGACGTCGCGCCTTTCCTGGTGGTTGCTCCCACCAGCGTGGTGGGCAACTGGGCGGCCGAAGCGGCCCGTTTCGCACCCGGATTGAAGGTCCACGCTGTGGGGGAAACGTTCGCGAAGAGCGGGCAGGACGTTGGGGAGGTCCTGGACGGCGTGGACGTGGTGATCACGTCCTATGCACTGTTCCGGATCGACTACGACGCCTACGCTTCCCGGTCCTGGTCCGGGCTGGTGCTGGATGAGGCGCAGTTCGTGAAGAACCACCAGTCGAAGGCGTACCAGTGTGCCCGGAAGCTGCCGGCCTCGTTCAAGCTGGCCATCACGGGTACTCCGCTGGAGAACAACCTGATGGAGTTCTGGGCACTGACGTCCATCGTGGCGCCCGGCCTGTTCGCCAGCCCGAAGCGCTTCGCGGAGTACTACCAGAAGCCGGTGGAAAAGAACGGCGACAAAGGGCAGCTGGAGAAGCTCCGCCGCCGGGTCCGGCCGCTGATGATGCGCCGCACCAAGGATCAGGTGATCAAGGACTTGCCGCCGAAGCAGGAGCAGGTCCTCGAGGTGGTGCTGAACCCGAGGCACCAGAAGGTCTACCAGACGCATCTGCAGCGCGAGCGGCAGAAGATCCTTGGCCTGATCGACGACGTGAACAAGAACCGGTTCACCATCTTCCAGTCGCTGACGCTGCTGCGGCAGTTGAGCCTGGACGTTTCGCTGGTTGATCCCGAGCTCTCCGCCATCCGGTCGAGCAAGCTGGACGTGCTGTTCGAGCAGCTTGAGGACCTGGTGGCCGAGGGGCACCGGGCGCTGATCTTCAGCCAGTTCACCGGCTTCCTTGGAAAGGTCCGGGAACGGCTGGACGAGGAAGAAATCGAGTACTGCTACCTCGACGGCGGCACCCGCAACCGTGCCGACGTCGTCAGCGAGTTCAAGAACGGCACGGCCCCGGTGTTCCTGATCTCGCTGAAGGCCGGCGGTTTCGGGCTCAACCTCACCGAGGCCGACTACGTCTTCCTCCTCGACCCCTGGTGGAACCCGGCGTCCGAGGCGCAGGCCGTGGACCGGACGCACCGGATCGGGCAGGCGCGGAACGTGATGGTGTACCGGCTGGTCGCAAAGGACACCATCGAGGAGAAGGTCATGGCGCTGAAGGCCCGGAAGTCGCAGCTCTTCGCGGACGTGATGGAGGGCGACGCCCTGGCGGGTGGCGCCATCACCGCGGAGGACCTGGCCGGGCTGTTCAAGGAGTAGGACGCCCGGCCGGGGGCACATACTCCTCCGTGCCGGATCGCGCGCTTCTTATCCGCCCGGGCCCCTGGGCTGTGGGTCAGGTGAGTGCTGGTTCCGGGTATTCGTAGGGATCTGGGGGCAGGGTGATGGGCATGGTGTAGAGGATGTCCCAGGCTTCGTGGTCGGGTGGGAGATCGTCCTCATCGATGAGGTGGCCGGCCGGCATATCGTCCTCGAATGATGGGTCCTCATCCATGAACGGCTCACCTTCGAACGCCCAGGGTGGGGGTTTGGGGAACGTGAACGGCTCATCCGTGAACAACCAGGGCGGGGGCTCGGGGAATAGGCACGGATCATCGGAAAACGTCCCAGGTGCAGGTGCACCTGCAGGTGCAAGCTGAGCACCATCGAGCGGCGGCGCTGGCTGCTTTGTGTGGGGTAGGAGTCCTGGTGGCCAGTGGGGTGGTTGCCAGTCCTGGTGTTCGCTTTCGTAGTACCGGCCGGCGGGTGAGATCCAGCCGGGCGGTTCATGCAGGGTTGCGGGGGTGGGGTGCCAGCCGGAGGTGTGTTTCATCCGGTGATGTTTCGGGCAGGGCTGTCCCAGGTTCCTGACCCCGGTACTGCCGCCGTGCTGCCAGGCCAGCAGGTGGTCGGCTTCGTTGTCGAGGGAGTTGTTGCTGCAGCCCGGGAACGGGCATTTACCGTCCCGCAACCGCAGCCACCGCCGCAGCGCCTCCGAAACCCGGTAACTGGTCCGGCCGATCTCCAGCGGCGCCCCGTCCCGCGGATCCACCAGCACCCGGTAGAACGACTCCGCCCCCTCAGCCACCAGCTTCCGGGCCATCGACGCCGGGATCGGGCCGTGCCCGTCAAGCACCGCCGGTTCATCCGTGGCCCCCAGCAGCGAGAACACCGGCACCATCACCAGCACCTGCGCCCGCGGCCCCGGCGCCTTCCCCAGCCTCAAATACCCCTCGTCCGGCTCTGCGTTACCGGCGAAAGCCGCCTCGTGGCCACCATCATCCTCGCGGCTGAACCCGGCGCCGAGCAGCAGGTCCACGGCGATATCAGGGCGGAGCTGGGTGAGGGTGCGTGGTTCGTCCGGTCCCTGCATGCCCCGGGCGATCGCCGTGGTCCGGTTCCAGATTGCTGACGCCCGGTCCGCCGGAATATGCAACGACAGCCACGACATCCCGTCCCGGTCCCGGGTGCATTCCATCCGCCGCTCCGTCACCCCCTTGGCGTGCCGGGCCTCGATCGACTCCGGATGCTGCCGCTCCCGCCACGACCGCACCTTCCGCCGCAACCGCGCCGGCGGCAACCCACCCGCCAAACCATCAGGGCCCGCACCCGGAACATCCGGGTTCAGGAAATGCGCTTCCAGGGCTGCTGTCGCGGCAGGGTCCAGGCCTGTGGTTTCGTCCACCAGGACCCTGGCGTTCTGCCACGACACTTCCCCGGCCTGCAGCGCGTCCAGCGCCGCCGGCAACGACCCCGTCAGAGCGTGTGCCTCACCGATCAGGGCACCGGCGGCACGCTCACCAATGGTCAGCACACACGCGACCTCAGCCACCGTAGCCATCTCCCGGCCCTTCACCCACTCCGGGCCGGACCCCGGGTCCTGCATCGCGGCCAAAGCGCTGACGTGGCCGTCCACCAGGCGCACCTTCACCGCGGCGGTGGCAGCCTCAAGACGTGCGATCACCGCCAGCCCGTCCACGCAGGCATCAGCAAAGTCCTGCAACGGATCACCACAGGCCGAACGATCAGCAGAATCAGTGGCGGCGTCGGGGCGGGTGTTACCAGCGACAACACCGGCAAGCTCGTCCACGAAACCAGCCACCGACGCAACAGCAGCCGCAACCGAGGCCATGCCCTCCACGCCCCGGAACTCCCCCGCTGCGACTGCTTCGCTTTCCATGAACCAAGCATGCCAAGAGGGTCCGACAAAACTCCCTGCCGTGGACCAACACAAATCAGATTCGCGACTTTCCAACTCATGGTGTCCGGCCGCGGGCGCGTACACCTATGCTAGAACACGCCACTCCTACAACGTTGGAGAAAAAAGTCGTGCCAGAACTCCGGACAATCACTGAACCCACTGCCGAGCAGCCGGCCCTCCCCCACCTGCGCCCGGACGCCTTCACAATCCCGTACCGCGACCCCGTCTGGGACGGCCCCACCGATCCGGTCCTCGTTGCCGACCACCTTAGGGGCGAATGGGTCCTCTTCTACACCCAGCGCCGGGCCACCGCGCCGGGGCTGGCCGGCGTCGAGTGGGTCCACGGCACGGCCATCGGCGTTGCCCGGTCGTCCGACGGCGGCGCCTCCTGGCGCTACCAGGGAACCGTGGCGGGGCTCGTCCCGCCGGAAACGGAACGCCCGGCAACCCTTTGGGCGCCCGACGTCGTCCGCATCGGCGACCAGTGGATCATGTACCTTACCGTTCTCGGCGGCCGGAGGACGGACTGGACCGGGAAGGCTGCCATCGTGCAGTTTGCGAGCACCGACCTGGAGAACTGGGAATACCTTGGCGAAATTGGCCTGGACTCGCCGCGGGTCATCGACGCCGCGGTCGCGCTATGTGGCGATGGCCGCCACCGGCTCTGGTACAAGGACGAAGCACGGGGCTCCAACACCTGCAGCGCCGTCAGCGACACTCCGGAAGATCCGGCGTCGTGGATCCGCGAGGGCGTGGCCATCCCGGGAAGACCGCATGAAGGTCCGAAGGTGTTCCCGCTCGCAGGCACGTTCTGGATGATCGTGGACGAATGGCGGGGCCAGGCCGTCTACCGCTCGGAGGACGCCACAGGCAACTGGAGGAGGCAGGAACACCTTGGCGGGCTTATCCTGACCCGCCCCGAAGAGATCGACGGGCGTCCCGTCGTCGGACGCCACGCGGATGTGGTGCCGCTGGCCCCCGCCGGCGACGGCACGGAACGGGCGCTGCTGGTGTACTTCACGCATCCGTACTGGGGCGGCGAGGACATCGGCACCATGGAACCGGACCCGCGCACGCACCTGAGCCACGTCAGGGCCGCAGTCCTCGAGGTCCGGGACGGGAACCTGGTCTGCACCGAACATTGAAGCACCCCTGGCCACCGGGGACGCGACAAAGGGCCAAGCCTTGGAACTATAAGCCGGCGGCTGCCGGCACCGGTCCAAGGCCTGGCCCTTTGCCTGACCCATATACCGGGCGCCGCCCCCAGCAGGCGGGCGCCCGGCAGCTTGTCAGCCGCGCTGCGGTGAACCCAGTTCGACCGGGTCCTCGTCCGTCAGGTACGCGAGCTCGGAGTGGGCCGCGAGGTCGATGCCGCGCAGTTCGTCCTCGGGGTTGATGCGCAGGCCGATGGTCTTGTCGAGGATTTTCGCCAGGACCCAGGTGATGCCGAAGGAGTAGGCCAAGACAGTGACCGTGGCGAGGGCCTGGGTGCCGAGCAGTTCGGCGCCGCCTCCGTAGAAGAGCCCGCTGACCCCGTTGGGTGCGGCGTCGGTGGCGAAGAGACCGATCAGCAGGGTACCCAGGATGCCGCCCACGAGGTGGACACCGACGACGTCGAGCGAGTCGTCGAAGCCGAGCCGGAACTTCAGCTCGATGGCCAGGGAGCAGACAGCCCCGGCGATCAGGCCAATGGCCACCGCACCGAGCGGGCTCACCGCGCCACAGGCCGGGGTGATTGCAACAAGCGCCGAAATGAGGCCCGATGCCGCACCCATGCTGGTCGCGGCACCATGGCGCATCCGCTCCACAAAGGCCCAGGCAAGCAGGCCGGCCGACGCGGCCACGGCGGTATTCAGGAAAACCACCGACGCCGACTGGCCGGCGGACAGTGCGGAGCCGGCGTTGAAGCCGAACCAGCCCACCCACAGCAGGCCCGCGCCGACCAGCACCAGCGGGCGGCTGTGCGGCTTAGCGTGCTCCACCTTGGGCCAGCCGGAGCTCTTGCCCAGGACCAGTGCCAGGGCGAGGGCGGCAGCGCCGGCGTTCATGTGGACGGCCGTGCCGCCGGCGAAGTCGATGGCTTTGATGCCGCTGGCGATCCAGCCGCCAACCGTGGACCCGTCCGCCGACGAGAAGGCGAACACCCAGTGCGCGATGGGGAAATAGACGATGGTGGCCCAGATGCCGGCGAAGAGCATCCAGGCGCCGAACTTCATGCGCCCGGCCGCCGCGCCCGCCACCAGTGCTGTGGTGACGCAGGCGAAGAACAGCTGGAACGCCGCAAACAGGATGACCGGGATGGACGCCCCCTCGTCCGCGGCCAGCAACTGCCCCATGCCGGGGAACTCGGTGACGTCACCGATCAGCCCCAGCCCGCCGACGGAATTCCCGAAGGCCATCGAGTAACCGAACAGCGCCCACAGGACGGCCACCAGGCTGGCGCCGCCAAAACACATCATCATCATGTTGAGGATGCGGCGCGACCCCACCATGCCCCCGTAGAACAGGGCCAGGGCGGGAATCATCATGCAGACCAGCGCCGAGCTGGCCAAAATCCAAGCGACATTTCCCGAATCCATTGGGAAACCCCTTTCGTGATGCGAGGAGAGGACGGCAGATCGCCGGTGGAAGCCACTCCGCCAGGAGGGACGCGGAGTCAGTACCGCGTTCAGGGGAGTGCGGCTATTGCCGTCTGGTTCCAACTGTATGGCGGGCATTTTGAGGTGGGTTTCGGGTGTGTTAATTCATCGTTTCAGTCATCCACACCGGTGTTTCAGGCGTCCCGCGCCACCCGGGAGTTACCAGGTTCGGGGGCTACCTGGCCGAAACGGCAAGGAACCTGATGGGAAGGTCCAGCAACTCCAACGGCCCGTGCGGGCCTTCGCCGTCGAGCAGCAGGGAGTCGCCGGCTTCCATCGTGTATTCGTAGGCGCCGTGGCCGTAGACCATCCGGCCGGAGAGCATGTAGATGAACTCGGTTCCGGGGTGCTGGAACAGCGGGAACACGTCGGAGGCGTCGGTGAGCGTCACCAGGGTGGGTTCCAGGGCATCGGTGCGGCCCTTGAGCGTGCCGAGGACGCGGTATTCGTGGCCGTGCTGCGTGCCGCTGCGGACCGTCAGGCTGCCCTGCCCGTTCTTGGTGAAGGTGGCGTCCCGGTCCGTGTCCGCGCCGCGGAACAGGGCGGTGACCGGGACCTTCAGCCCGTCGGCGAGGCGCTGCAGCGTGGTCAGCGAGCAGGAGGTGGTGGCCGTTTCGATCCTGGAGATCATGGCCTTGGACAGGCCCGTCCGGGCGGCAAGTTCAGCGGACGACAAGCCCTGCGTGGTGCGGTAGTGCCGGACCTGGGTGGCGATGACCTGTTCGAGCTTCCCGGAAACGCCGCCGTCGGAATGCGCCTGGGCGCCGGCGTCGTCCGGGGCGTGGTTGGTCATGAAGCCATCTTAGGCGGGCCATGCTGAAGGCATAGCTGCACAGATCCCGCGCGCCTACTCTGGTACCGAAACGAAAGGAAACGCCATGCGCACGGTTACCTACGGGGCGGCGTGCAGCCTGGACGGATTCATCACCGGTCCCGGCGGCAGCCTGGACTGGCTGCACTTCAGCCGCGACGTGGAAGACGTTATGGCCCGTTACTGGTCCACGGTGGATGCCGTCCTGATGGGCAGGAAGACGTGGGAGTTCGCGGCTGGCCAGGGCTTGGGTGGTGAAGGCACGGAAGGAAGCGGCGGCTTGCCCCCGGTTGCCACCTACCTCTTTTCGCGGACGCTCCAAAAGGCGCCGGCCGGCGTCAAACTCGTATCCGTCGACGCTGGCGGATTCGTCAACCGCCTCAAGCGCCGGCCGGGCAAAGGCATCTGCGTGATGGGCGGCAGCGAGCTTGCCAACTCGCTCTTCGAGGCCGGCGCCATCGACGAGGTGAGCCTGAACGTGCACCCCGTCCTGCTGGGCTCCGGCGTGCCCTTTTTCCGGCCACTGAGCCGCCGCGTCCCGCTTGAACTGGCGGAAGCCCGCAGCATCAGCGGCGGCTGCGTGCTGCTGACATACCGGGTGGTCCGGTAGGTCAGGCAGCGCACGACGACGGCACTAGCCGATCACCCGGGCCTCACCAAGCAATCCCGCAAGGGAGTCCGCCAGCGCGAGTGCCCCGGCCTCCGCGTCCCGGTCCTCCACCAGTTCGTCCGGCGAGTGGGAGACGCCGGTGGGGTTCCGGACAAAGATCATGGCGGTGGGCAGATGCGATGCAAGGACCCCGGCGTCGTGGCCGGCCCCGGTGTCCAGCACCGGGGCGTCCGGCAGGAGCCCGCGCAACCTGTCCCGCAGGCCGCCGTCGAAATGCACCGTGGGACTCAGCGACTCCGTTGTGATGTTGGCCGTGCACCCCTCCTCGGCGGCCAGGACCTGGGCGTTCAGCCCGATGGCTTCCACCAACGCCGCCGTGACGGAGTCCTCCGGGTGGCGGACGTCGATCCACAGGTCCACCCGGGAGGCGATCACGTTGGTGCCGCCCGGCACGGGCTGCAGCCGGCCCACCGTGGCGCGCGCATCCCGGTACTTCCGCGCGGTGTCGCGGATGCCCACCACCACTTTGGCCGCCGCGATCATGGGATCCTTGCGGTCCCGCATCAGCGTGGTGCCGGCGTGGTTTCCCTGCCCCGAGATGCTGAGCTTCCAGCGGCCGTGGCCCAGGATGGATGAGCCGATGGCCACGGGCTGGTGGAGGTCGATCAGCCCCCGGCCCTGCTCGACATGCAGTTCCACGAACAGGCCGAGCTGCTGCAGGGTCTTGTAGTCCGCGCCGATGAACCGGGGATCCTGTCCGTTCGCTGCGGCAACATCGGCGAAGGTGTTGCCGTCCGGGTCGCGGAGGTTGCGGGCCTTGTCCGGGTCGAGTCCGCCGGTGAGCAGCCGGGAACCCAGGCAGGCGACGCCGAACCGCGACCCTTCTTCCTCGGGGAACACGGCGATGGCCAGTGGCCGCCGGGGCCGCAGTCCGCGGGCTTTGAGGAGGTCGACGGCGACCAGCGCCGAAGCGACTCCCAGCGGACCGTCGTACTCGCCGCCGCCGGGAACGGAATCCAAGTGGCTTCCGGTCACGACGGCGTCCTTCCGGACCCGGGTTGCCGTATCCCACCAGGCCCAGATGATGCCGTTTGCGTCGGTATGCACATCCAGCCCGCGCCGTTCCGCCTGCTCGGTGAACCAAGTGCGGAGGTCAGTTTCTGCTGTGGAGAACACCGGGCGGGAGTAGCCGCCGCGGGTGCTGTCCCGGCCGACGCCGGAGATGTCCCTCAGGAGGCCTGCGACGGTGGGTGCCGCGGCTGTCCCGGCGGGGACGGCGTGCGGTGCTGGTGCTGTGTGGGAAAGGCTCACGGGAATCCGTTCTATGAGGCGAGGGCGGTGGAGGATGCGCTGCGGAACCGGTCCGGAACCGTCCCCGAACCGGTGGCCAGGTCCGCCGCCCACTGGCCGATCAGCGGCGCGAACTTGGCCCCGTGCCCCGAACAGGGCGAAAGAACTGTGAGGTTGTCAGCCCGGTCGATGACGAAGTCCTCGTTGGGTGTGTTGGTGAACAGGCAGGTGGTTTCTGCGTACGGTTCTGGGTCCAGGCCGGGCAGGTACCGCCGGACGTAGTCCACCACTCTTTCCCGGTTGGCCGGGTCCACCATCCCGGTCTGGTCCGCGGCGGACCGGAGGCGCGGGCCGCCGTTGTATTCGGCCACCTTCTGGCCTGCGAAGCCGGCGTCCCGGCCGCCGGGAAGCCCGTACGCCTGGATGGCCGGGGCTTTGTGGATGAAGGTGGGCCACGTGGCGCCGGAAGACTCGTCGCGGTAGCGGAAGTGGAACGCCTGTTCCTGCCGGACGGTGAATTCCGGCAGCGCGGCGAGGAATCCTGCCGGCAGCGCCAGGGACTGCAGCAGCCCCGGCAGCCAGCCGCCCGCGCTGATGACGACGTTGCCGGCGTCGAGCGTTTCCCCCGTGGCGGAAAAGAGGCGGTAGCCGCCGCGCCCGGAACCCAGCCGCTCCACCCGGTCCAGGCTCCATCCCGTCAGGACTGCCGCGCCGTGCCGGACAGCGAGCGCCACCATGGCGTTGACGGACGTTTCGGCGTCGATCACACCGGCGCCGGGGTGCCAGAGGACGTCGGTGTCGAAGGCGATGTGCGGCCAGCGGGTCCGGGCTTCGGCGGCGGTCAGCAGTTCGTGCTCAATCCCGACGGCGGCCAGCACCTCCGCGAGCCTGGCCGGGTTGCGGTCCGGGCCATAGTCCACGGCACCGTAGGGGGTGATGAGCTCGGTGCCGGATTCTGCGGCGAGCCCGTCCCACAGTTCCTTCGAATCCAGGACTGCCTGTGTGTAGAAGGCCTCGGGGTAGGCGTAGCGGAAGATCCGGGCGGAACCGTGGGAGCTGCCGTCGTGGGCGGCCGGCACGTCGCGTTCCAGCAGGGTGACCTGGTGGCCGCGGGCGGCGAGCTGCCAGGCGGTGGCGGCCCCGGCCAGGCCGGCGCCCACCACCACAAAATCCGACGTGTCGGAAAAGCGACCGGCCATCAGAAGCTTCCCTGGACACCGGGGATCCAGCTGGTGCCGGCCAGCGGCACCCGGGCCATGGCGGAGGCTTCGATGGTCAGCGCCACCAGGTCCTCGGGCTCCAGGTTGTGCAGGTGGGATTTGCCGCAGGCCCGGGCGATGGTCTGGGCTTCCATGGTGAGGACGCGGAGGTAGTTGGCCAGCCGCTTGCCGGCAGCCACCGGGTCCAGCCGTGAAGCAAGCGACGGGTCCTGGGTGGTAATGCCGGCGGGGTCGCGGCCGTCCTGGAAGTCGTCGTAGAACCCGGCGGCGGAGCCCAGTTCCGCGTATTCGGCGGCGTAGCGGGGATCGTTGTCGCCCAGGGCGATGAGCGCCGCGGTGCCGATGGCCACGGCGTCCGCTCCCAGGGCCATGGCCTTGGCCACGTCGGCTCCGGTGCGGATGCCGCCGGAGACGATGAGCTGGACCTTGCGGTGGACTCCGAGTTCCTGCAGCGCCTGCACGGCCTGCGGGATGGCCGCGAGGGTGGGGATGCCAACGTTTTCGATGAACACCTGCTGCGTGGCCGCCGTGCCGCCCTGCATGCCATCGAGCACCACCACGTCGGCGCCGGACTTCACGGCGAGCGCGGTGTCGTAGTAGGGCCGGGAGGCGCCGACCTTGACGTAGATGGGGGTTTTCCAGTCGGTGATTTCGCGGAGTTCGCCGATTTTGATTTCAAGGTCGTCCGGGCCGGTCCAGTCGGGGTGCCGGCTGGCGGAGCGCTGGTCGATGCCCACCGGAAGGGTGCGCATCCCGGCAACGCGTTCGGTGATCTTCTGGCCGAGCAGCATGCCGCCGCCGCCCGGCTTGGCGCCCTGGCCCAAGACGATTTCGATGGCGTCGGCCTTGCGGAGGTCGTCCGGGTTCATGCCGTAGCGGGACGGCAGGTACTGGTAGACGAGGTGCTTGGACTGGCCGCGCTCCTCAGGCGTCATGCCGCCGTCGCCCGTGGTGGTGGAAGTGCCCACCTCGCTGGCACCGCGGCCCAGCGCCTCCTTGGCGTTGGCGGACAGGGCGCCGAAGCTCATGCCGGCGATGGTTACCGGGGTCTGCAGGTGCAGCGGCCGGGAGGCGTGCCGGTCGCCGAGGACGACGTCGGTATCGCACTTTTCGCGGTAGCCCTCCAGCGGGTAGCGGGACATGGAGGCGCCGAGGAAGAGCAGGTCGTCGAAGTGCGGGACCTTGCGCTTGGCGCCCCAGCCGCGGATGTCGTAGACGCCGGTGGCGGCGGCGCGCTGGATGTCGGCGATGGTGGCGCGGTCGAAGGTGGCGGACTCGCGCAGACCGAGTGCAGCGATGTCAGAAGCAGCCAGGTTTTGGGCCGGTGCCGGGGCCAGGCCCTGTACGGGTGCAGGGATGGAGGTGATGGTCACGGGAGCCTCCTAGTAGGCGGTCGAGTTGTCGACGTGGAAGTGGTAGAGGTTCCGGGCGGAGCCGTAGCGCCTGAAGTCGGCGGGGTTGTCGGTACGGCCGGCGGCTTCGAGGAGTTCCGCGAGCTCGGCCAGGTGCTCGTCCCGCAGCGGCTTTTCGATGCAGTCGGCACCGAGCGAGGCCACGGTGCCCTTGACGTAGATCCGGGCCTCGTAGATGGAGTCGCCCAGGGCGTCGCCGGCGTCGCCGCAGACCACCAGCCGGCCGGCCTGCGCCATGAACGCGGACATGTGGCCGATGTTGCCGCCCACCACGATGTCCACGCCCTTCATGGAGATGCCGCAGCGGGCCCCGGCGTTGCCGTCGATGACTACCAGGCCGCCGTGCCCGGTGGCCGCGGCGGACTGGGAAGCGTCACCCGTCACGTGCACGGTGCCGGACATGATGTTCTCGGCGAGTCCGACGCCGGCATTGCCGTTGACCGTCACGGTCCCCTTCTGGTGCATCCCGGCCGCGTAGTATCCGGCGTGGCCGTCGATGGTCACGGAAACGTCCGCGGTGATGCCGACGGCGAGGCTGTGCTTGCCGCCGGGGTTGGTGACGGTCCAGGACTGGCCGTCGGCGGCGTTGTGCAGTGCCTGATTCAATTCACGGACCGGGGCGTCGGCGAGGTCCACCACGGTAGGCGCCTCGGCAGTAGCGGCAGTTTCCAGGCTTTCGGGGGCTGTCAGAGTGACCATGTGTAGACCTTTCCGGGTTCCGGTTCAAAGATGCGGGCGTTCTCGATGCCGGGCAGTGCTGCCAGGGCACGGTACTCGGAGGCCATGGCCACGTAGTCGTCCGTTTCGGCGATGATGGCGGGCTTGCAGGCGATGGGGTCGCGGACCACGGCCATGCTGTCCGCGGTGGTGACCACCAGGGTGTAAAAGCCGTCCAGGACCTTGCCCAGGTTCACCAGGGCTTCCTCGAGGGTGTCGCCCTGCTGCAGCCGGCAGGCGACGTAGCGGGCGCCCACCTCGGTGTCGTTTTCGGAATCGAACACCACGCCCTGGCGCTTGAGTTCCCGGCGGACGGTGGCGTGGTTGGAGAAGGACCCGTTGTGCACCAGGCAGAGGTCGTTGGCGACCGAGAAGGGGTGCGAGCCGCCGGCAGTCACGGCGGATTCGGTGGCCATCCGGGTGTGGGACAGCCCCTGGCTGCCGGCCATGGCCTCCAACCCGTGCTCCGCAGCGATCTCCATGGGGTGGCCCACGCTCTTCATCACGGCCACGTGTTCGCCGCGGCCGATGATGGTGGAGCCGGGCACGGTTTCCGTGACGGCCTTGGCCAGCAGGTCGGTCCCGACGGCGGCGCTCACCAGGGTGGTGTCGCCCACCACCTGGACGGTTGCCTGCGCGCCGGACGGCAGGAGCGCCGCAACACCTGCGGTGAGGGCCGCCGTCGTCATCCCCTGGTCTCCGCCGAGCAGGCTCAGGGTGGACGTGCCCGGGGAGACCAAACCCGGGGTGTTGTAGACGGCGAGGCCGGCGGAGTCAGGGCCGCGGTCCACGATCTGGCAGAGCATGGAGGACAGCAGGCTGCCCATCCGGGGGTGCAGCGAGGGATTGCGCAGCTGCAGCGCGGCGATTCCGCACATGGTGGGATTCCTTTACTGGGTAGGGATTAGATCGAAGTGAGGTAGGTCCGGATTTCCCAGTCGCTGACTTGGTTGTGCCAGCTGAGGAACTCCTCTTCCTTGGCATTGGCGTAATAGGTTCCGATCTCCGGGTCGCCGCTGAGGCTGGCCAGGACCACCGGGTCCTTGCGGAGCGCTTCCACGGCGTGCAGCAGGGTGGCCGGCAAGAGGTGGGCATCCGGCTTGGACTCCCCCGGCCCGGAAGGAGCGCCGGGGTCGAGGGACTTTTCCACGCCGTCCAGGCCGGCCGCCACGGCGGTGGCGATGGCGAGGTAGGGGTTGGCGGAGCCGTCGCCGGAGCGCAGTTCGATCCGGTTGTTGTCCGGGACGCGGATCATGTGGGTGCGGTCGTTGCCGCCGTAGGACGCCTTCCGCGGGGACCAGGTGGCGCCCGAGGAGCTGGTGGTGGCACCGGTCCGCTTGTAGGAATTGACGGTGGGGGCGAGGAAGGCCTGCAGCGCCGGGGCGTGGTCCAGGATTCCGCCGATGAAGGAATAGGCGAGGCCGGAGAGCCCAAGGCCGCGGCCGCCGTCGTCCGTTTCCGCATCCGGGAACAGGGCCTGCCCGTCCGACCACAGCGAAAGGTGGAAGTGCAGGCCGGTGCCGGTACGGTCCGTGAACGGCTTGGGCATGAAGGTAGCCGTCATGCCGCGCTGTGCGGCCAGGATGTTCAGGATGTAGCGGAGCGAAACCACCCGGTCCGCGGTGGTCAGGGCATCCGCGTAATTGAAGTTCTGCTCGAACTGGCCTGCCGCGTCCTCGTGGTCGTTCGCGTAGTTGCCCCAGCCGAGGGTGTTCATGGCCTCGCTGATGGACGTCAGGTGCTCGTACATGCGGGTGACCCCGCGGGCGTCGTAGCAGGGGCGGGGTGAATCGTCGCGGGCGTCGGCGGTGCTCAACGTCCCGTCGTCGTTCCTGTTGACCAGGAAGTACTCCACCTCGGCGCCCACCTTGGCCTGCATGCCCTTGTCCGCGAGGCGGGCCAAGGCATTCTTCAGAATGACGCGCGGGGCGTACGGCCACGGCTTGCCGTTGACGTGCGGGTCGCAGTGGATGAGGGCCAGGCCCTCCTTGATAAAGGGAACCGGGGTGAAGGAGGCGAGGTCCGGGACGGCGATGAGGTCAGAATCCTGGGGCTTCTGGCCGATCAGGCCTGCGGCGTAACCGGCGAAACCCATGGCTCCTGCTTCGAGTTCGTGCGCGGCTTCCACCGGAACCAGCTTGGCGCAGGGCTTTCCGGTCATGTCCACGAAGGTGGCGAGGAGGAACCGGACATTGTGGGCGCGGGCGATGTCCGCCAGGGAGATGATAGGCGCCTCGGTCAGCGGTGCCGGGGCTTGCGAAGCAGGCTCCACAGCGGGGGTTACAGCAGGGGTTGCGACACTTGTCATCGAAACATTCCTGTCCGGGTTGGCGTTAGCTAATAGTAAACGTTGTTGCACCAGAGTATCCAAGTGGACATTTCACGCGTCGGGCGGGCAGGTTAACTCGATGTTTCCGCCGGACCCGCATCATTGACGCTTCCCCGGCGAACCGTTGGCGCAGCACAGGGCCGCTAAGCTGGGGAAACGGAAACGGCCCGCTGCGCAGAGCAGCCCCCTGGCCGCGGGAGGAAGACGGAAATGGCGCGAGCGACAGTCCAGGACGTCGCCAAAACGGCAGGCGTCTCCGTGGGGACCGTGTCCCGGGTCCTCAACGGCAGCCCGGCCGTCAGTGAATCGAGCAAGGAAAAGGTCACCGCGGCCGTCCGCCAGCTCAATTACCGGCCGCTCGCCTCCGCCCGGGATTTGCGCCGGGACCGGACCATGCGCATCCTCGCACTGGCGAAGAACCTGAACTCACCGGTGATCAGCGAAGCCTTCCGGGGAGTCAGCGACGCTGCAGCCCTGTCCGGCTACGTCAGCCTGATCGCCCCCACGGCCGGCAACCCGGAGCGTGAACAACAACTTGTGGACATGCTGCGCAACGGCTCGGTTGACGGCCTGGTCATGTTTTCCCCGACGATGCCCGACGAAGACATCGCGGACATGGCGGAACAGCAAAGCGTGGTCCAGGTCTGCGAGATCGCCGAGGCCGAGGCCGCATTCGGGGTCGCCATCGACGACCGGCAGGCGGCCGTGGACATGACACGCCACCTGATTGCGACCGGAGCGCGCCGCCTGGCCATGATCGGCAACAGGGCAGCACGCTCGGGCCGCCTGCGCGAGGAAGGTTTCAGGCAGGCTGCAGCAGAAGCCGGCTTCGCCGCCGATCAAATACTGTTCGTGGAAGGAGACTTCGACTTCCGCACCGGGAGGCTCCAGGCAAGAACCCTCCTGGAAGCGGGACAGCTCCCCGACGCCGTCTTCTGCGGCAGCGACACCGTGGCCGCAGGATGCGTCCGGGCAATCACCGACGCCGGCCTGCGGGTCCCGGACGACATCGCCGTGGCAGGGTTTGACGATTCCGTGCAGGCGGAAATGTGCACTCCCGAACTGACCACCATCCGGCAACCGGCTTATGAGATGGGCCGCCGGGCCTTCGAGGCGCTCCTCTCCCGCATGACCGACCCCGGCCCGCACCGCAGGGGCAGGACATTCTTCCCCCACCAGCTGGTGATCAGGGATTCCACCCGCAGCCAATAAAAGGGTTGACAGTCCAGTGTGGCGCCTGACACACTTCTGTGGAATCGATTCCAAAAATCCACTGCACTCCCTGCTCGCAGTATGGAATCGATTCCATAGAAGCAGTCAGCCAGGCAACGAAGACGCACCCTGAGCTTCCCCACAAACCAAAGGAGACACTTGTGGATCTGACCCGACGTTCTTCCCCGTTCCAGGAGGACACCACGGCCCTTGCGTCCGGGGCGGTTCCCCGCGCCGGCGGGCGGCGACGCGCACGTGCCGCCGCTTCCGTAGCGGCAGCGGTTGCCGTGGGCCTCCTGCTGGCCGGATGCGGCGGCGGGGCGGCACCGCAAGGCGGCGACCAGCCGGCGGCCGCCGATCCTGCATCGGCCGGCCAGGCTGCAGGAAGCCTGAACATCTGCGGGGGCAAGGACGCTTCCGGCATCTACAAGGGCACCACGGAGGCGTTCGCCGCAGCTAACGGCAAGGTCACCGCAAAGTACACCGAGATCGGGGCGACCACGGACGAAGCCCGCACGCAGGCGGTGCAGAGGCTCGAGGGCAAGTCGACGGAATGCGACATCTTCGTCACGGACGTCATCTGGACATCCGAATTCGCGTCCCAGGGCTGGCTCCTGGACCAGACGAAACTCGTCGAGGCCAACAAAAACCGGCTCATCCCGTCCACCGTGGAAACCACCAGGTACGAGGACAAGTACTGGGCTTCGCCATTCTTCACGAACGCTGGCCTCATCTACTACCAGAAGGACAAGGTGGCCAAGCCCGAGACCTGGCAGCAGCTCTACGCCGAGGCAGCGGAGGCCCCGGGAAACAGCTTTGTCTACCAGGGCAAGCAGTACGAGGGCCTCACCGTGAACTTCCTCGAGATGCTGTACAGCGCCGGCGGCGAAGTGCTGGACGACAAGGGAGAAGTACGCATCGATTCGCCGGAGACCAGGGAGGTGCTCGACTTCATGGTGAAGGGCCTCAAGGAAGGCTCGGCAGACCGGGCGGTACTCACCTACAACGAGGATCCCGCACGCCTGGCCTATGAGTCCGGCAACTTCGGATACCAGCGCAACTGGCCCCACGTCTACCGCCTGCTCAACGCCACACCGCTGGCGGGCACCTTTGGAGTAGCTCCGCTTCCTTCATGGGAAGGCGGCAAGGCTTCCGGCGTCCTGGGCGGCTGGAACCTGGCCATTTCGGCGCACTCCACCAACCAGGCTGCGGCGGTAGCCTTCATTGACTTCGCCACCACCCCCGACTGGCAGAAGCACGTGGCCATGGACTTCTCGCAGGCACCGGTCAACGAGGCCGCCTACGCGGACACGGACGTCCTGGCGAAGATGCCGTTTGCCACCGAACTGCTGGCTTCGGTCAAGGGTGCCAAGCCGCGCCCCATTTCCCCGGTCTACCCCCAGATCTCGCAGGCGATTTACAAGAACGTCTACTCCGTGCTGTCCGGCACTGCCTCCACGGAGGACGCCGTCAAGGCCATGACCGAGGAGATCACAGCCGCAAAGGCGAGCTTCTGACCATGGCCACCAAGTACCTCTCCCCGGGCAGCCGGGTGACCGGGCGCGGTGTGAGTGGACGGGACCGGGCGGAGCGGCGGCTTGCCGTCCGCATGACCGCCCCGTCCCTGGTCCTGATGGCCCTGGTCGCTGCCGTACCGATCGGATACGCCCTCTGGCTGTCGCTGAACCAGTACAGCGTCCGCACCGCGGGCCTGTCGCGCTTCGTCGGCCTCGACAACTACATCAGCGCCCTCACCGGTACGCACTGGTGGGCCGCCTTCGGCCAGACGTTCCTTTTCGCAGGGCTCTCGGTCTCGCTGGAGCTGGTGCTCGGCACGGCCATGGCACTGCTGCTGAACCTCGCCTTCCGCGGCCGTGCACTCCTGCGGACCGTGGTGCTGCTGCCATACGCCGTCGTGACCGTAGTCAGCGCCATCACGTGGGAAACAATGTTCCAGCCCAACCTCGGCCTGGTCACCAACGTCCTCTCCATGCTGGGCCTGCCCGGCGGTGACGTGGTCTGGCTGGGTGAGCACGGTTATGCCATGGCCGTCATTGTCCTTGCCGATGTCTGGAAGACCACTCCGTTCGCGGCGCTGATCATCCTGGCCGGGCTGCAGGTCATCCCGGCGGAGGCCTACGAGGCCGCGGAGCTGGACGGTGCCAGCAAGTGGCAGACGTTCACGAACATCACTTTGCCGCTCCTGCGGCCGGCGATTGTGCTGGCGGCCATCTTCCGCACCATGGACGCCCTGCGCGTCTTCGACCTTCCGTTTGTGCTTACCCGGGGTGCCAACGGCACCGAGTCCATGTCGATGCTGGCCTACACCCAGCTGCGCGAAAACCGGCTTGTGGGCGAAGGATCGGCCCTGTCCATCCTGACCTTCCTTACCGTCATGGCCGTTTCGGTGGTCTACATCCGCTTCGCCGGAGGGAACATCCGGGACGTCGCCAAGGAGGAACAATGAGCACGCTGACAGCGCCGCGCACAACGGCGGCTCCCGGCAACACCGGCAGGGCACCTAAACGCAGGTTCCGTGGAGAAGCGAAACTGCACCCGGTGGTATGGGTCTTTGTGGTGGCCGTGATGGGCTTCTCGCTCATCCCGTTCTACTGGCTGGTCAATACCTCCCTCAAGACCGGCCCCAGCCTGTCGAAGGGTGAATTCTTCCCGAGCCAGCCCACCCTCGGGAACTACCTGGCGGTGTTCCAGAACCCCGAGTTCCTCCTTGCCCTGCGCAACTCGGTGATCATCGCCGTCGTCACCACCACTGTGGCCCTGGTGTTCGCGTCCTTTGCTGCCTATGCCCTGGCCCGGCTCAAGATGCGCCGCAAGGCGCTCATCCTGACCCTGATCCTCTCGGTGACCACGTTCCCGGCCATCGCCATCGCGGCCCCGATCTTCTCGATCTGGCGCGAGATCGGGCTGTACGACACACTCCTGGGCCTGATCATCCCGAAGCTGACATTCGCCCTTCCCCTGGCGATCTACACGCTGACTTCCTTCTTCCGCGAGATCCCCCGCGAACTCGAGGAATCGGCATACATCGATGGGGCCACCCCGTTCACCGCCTTCCGGAAGGTCATCCTGCCCCTCGCAGTCCCGGGCCTGGCAACCACAGCGATCCTGGTGTTCATTTCGGTCTGGAATGAATTCCTGCTGGCCGTCACCCTGACCACATCGCCGGAATCCCGCCCGGTTCCGGTGGCCATAGCTTTCTTCAGCGGCACCAGCGAGTTTGACCAGCCGCTGGGCACCATCAGTGCGGCATCGGTGATCATCACCGTCCCTCTCGTCATCCTTGTGCTTCTTTGCCAACGGCGTATCGTGTCCGGCATGACTGCCGGCGCCGTCAAAGGCTAAGAAGGCGCCCCAACCACATTCCACAGCACCATAGAAGAAGAGGAATATCTGTGAGCAACGAGCAGTCCCCCGGCCGGCAGGCCGCCACCCCCGGGAACCCGGAAACCCAGGATCTTCGGGTGGGCGTGGTCGGCATCGGCTGGGCCGGCCAGCAACATCTGAAGGCATATTCCGAACTGGACGGCGTCCGCATCGTGTCCCTGGCCGGAATGGAGCAGGAACTCCGCGACTCGCTCCAGGCCGAATACTCGATTCCCAGCGCCTTCGCAGACTGGAAGGAGATGCTGGATTTCGGCGGCCTGGATGCCGTCAGCGTGGCTGTGCCCACCTTCCTGCACGCGCCCATCGCCATCGCGGCCCTCGAACGGGGAATTCACGTCCTGAGCGAGAAGCCGATTGCGCGCAACGCCGTTGAAGGCCAGGCCATGGTCGATGCGGCCCGCAAGGCCGGGCGCGTCCTGGACGTCGCCTTCAACCACCGCCGGCGCGGCGACATCCAGGCGCTCAAGGGCGTCATCGACGACGGCGGGCTGGGACGCCCCTACTACGCCAAAGCATCCTGGCTGCGGCGTTCGGGCATACCTACGCTGGGCAGCTGGTTCACCAACCCGGAACTCGCCGGCGGCGGACCGCTTGCGGACATCGGCGTCCACGCGCTGGACTACGCCCTGCACCTTCTGGGCGAACCGAAGGTGGTTGCCGTCTCCGCCGCCACCCACTCCGAACTTGGCCCGCAGGGCAGGGGCGGCGGCAACCGCTACTCGGCACAGGCCACCAGCCATGCCTTCGAGGTGGAGGACTTCGCCACGGCGTTCCTCCGCCTTGAGGGAGGCGCGACGCTGGTGATTGAGGCGAGCTGGGCCACGTACCGGGAAACCGACGACCTGCTGGACTTCACGGTCTACGGCACGGACGGCGGCGCTGAACTCAAGGTGCAGGGCGCCCCCTTCCCGCCCCTTGGCCAGCTTCGGGTGTTCACGGACAAGGACGGCGAGTCCGCCGACTACGTACCGCCCGCCCTTCCGGGCCGCGCCCATGATGCGGTGGTGGAGGATTTTGTCACGGCAGTGCGGGGCGGCGAGGCAGTGTGGGGCGAGCATGACGGATCACTGGCGCTCTACCGGGCCCAAATTATCGATGCGTGCTACCAGTCCGCGCTGGAGCAGAGGGAGGTTCGGCTCTAATGGACGGCAAACTGAGGATCCGGGTGTGGAACGAGGGCGTCCATGAGGCAAACAACGAGCCCGCCCACATCGGTGAGATCTACCCTGACGGCATTCACGGTGCCATCGCCGCCGGCCTCCGGCAGCACTGCCCGGACGCAGACATCACGACGGCGGTCCTGGCCGACGAGGAGCACGGCCTCAGCGAGGAGGTGCTGGCAGGGACGGACGTCCTGCTCTGGTGGGGACACGTTGCGCATGCTGAGGTGAGCGACGCCGTCGTCGAACGCGTCCACCGGCATGTACTGGGCGGAATGGGCCTGATTGTGCTCCATTCCGGGCACTTCGCGAAGGTGTTCACCAGGCTGCTGGGCACCAGCTGCTCACTGGCCTGGCGGAACGAGGGCGAGCGCGAGCTGGTGTGGACCGTCAAGCCTTCACACCCCATCGCCGAAGGGGTGGACAGCCCTATCGTGATCCCCGAGCAGGAGATGTACGGCGAGCTGTTCGACATTCCGGACCCGGACGACCTCATCTTCATCAGCTCGTTTGCCGGTGGTGAGGTGTTCCGCTCCGGCGTCACGTTCACCCGGGGCAAGGGGCGTATCTTCTACTTCAGCCCGGGCGACCAGGAGTACCCGGTGTACCACCACCCGCAGGTTCAGCGGGTGCTCGCGAACGGGGTGAAATGGGCGGCGCGGCCGGGCCTGGATCGGTCTGCCCCGGCGGTCAGCAATCCTGCCCGCAACTGGTTCGCGGAGGGATAGGGAGCCGGCAGGCATCCTGCGGCATTCCCCATAGCCCCACCGGGACAGAGCGGGTACAACTGAGAGATGACTACCCCGGCAGTGGTGCTCGGCCCAATGGTGCGGTACGTGGATCAGGCGTCGGCCGCGATCTGGGTGGAAACGCGGGATGCCGGACAGGTGACGGTTGCCGCCGGAGGACGGTCGTGGGAGGCGCCCACGTTCGGCGTCCATGGCCACCACTACGCGCTGGTGGACGTCAACGGGCTGGAGCCGGGGTCAGTTACGCCCTACACCGTCCAGCTCAACGGCGCCCACGCCTGGCCCGAGCCCGGCTCCGAATTTCCGCCGCCTGTCATTGCCACCCTGAAGCCCGGGAAGCCCCTGCGCCTGGCCTACGGCTCGTGCCGCACCAGCGTCCCGCACGATGCGTCCGGCAACCGGAGCCACGGGGTGGACGCGCTGCGGGCCTTTGCGCTGGATATGATGTCCGGCGACGGCAGGCGGTGGCCGGATCTGGTGGCGTTCCTGGGCGACCAGGTCTACGCCGATTCCACAAGCACCCAGATGCAGGAGTTCATCAAGTCCCGCCGCGACATCCGCCAACCCCCGGGCGAGGAGCTCCAGGACTACGAGGAGTATGCCCACCTCTACTACCTGGCCTGGTCCGACCCCGCCAACCGGTGGCTGCTGTCCACCCTGCCCACCGCCATGATCTTCGACGACCACGACATCCGTGACGACTGGAACGCTTCCCTCAGCTGGCAGGAGAGCATGCGGAAGACCAGCTGGTGGCAGCAGCGCATTGTGGCCGGGCTCGGGTCCTACTGGGTTTACCAGCACCTGGGCAACCTCTCGCCGAAGGAGCGCGCGGCGGACCCCGTCTGGCGGAAGGTGGCGGCGCACCGCGGCGCCGGCGAGTTTGACCTCAGCCGGCACCTGGACAGTTTCGCGGGCCGGGCCGACCGGGAGCCGCAGAGCTACCGGTGGAGCTTTTGCCGCGACTTCGGGGACACCCGGCTGATCGTGGTGGATTCGCGTGCCGCCCGGAACCTGGAACCGGACCGCCGGTCTCTGCTGGACGATGCGGAGATGGCCTGGCTGGACGAGCGGATGTGCGGCGGCGTCCGGCATCTTTTGGTGGCCACTTCCCTGCCATTCCTGTTGCCGATGGGCCTGCACCACCTGGAGTCCTGGGATGAGGCAATTTCGGAAGGCGCCTGGGGCAAACTGTCCGCCCGCGCCGGCGAAAAGCTGCGCACGACGTTCGACCTGGAGCATTGGGGTGCATTCCAGAAGAGCTTCCAGCAGGTGGCCGCCATGGCCACCGAGGTGGCCGACGGCAAACGCGGAACGCCCCCGGAGACCGTCACTTTTGTCTCCGGGGACGTTCACTTTTCCTACGTCTCCGAAGTGGAGCGCTCCTCGGGCAGCCGTATCATCCAGGCCGTCTGCTCACCCATCCGCAACCCGCTGCCGCGGCTGCTCCGCTCCTTCGGCGCGGTAACGTCCTACGGTTTCGCATCCCCCATCGGAGCCGCGGTGGCCCGCTCCGCCCGGGTCCCGGACCCGCCCTTCAGGTGGTCCGGCATCAAGGGCCCCTGGTTCGACAACAACCTGGCCACCCTTGAAGTCGTGCCCGGGGGGCTCCGGCTCCGCTGGGAGAAGGGCGTCGTCCAGGATGGCAACCACCTGCACCCCCGGCTCGAAAGCGTCGCGGACTTCACCCTCGCGTCCCGGACTGCAGGACAGGGCGCCGATGTCCTTTAGTGCCGATGTCCTTTAGCGCTGAAGCCCCTTACTACGGCGCAGCCGCGCCACAAGGGTGGCAGCCAGCAGCGCGGTGGCAAGTTCCACGCCGATGACCAGCAGGAGGTGGGCGGAACCGGCGGGCATGACAGCGGACGACGGCGGGACGGCGCCATGGGCGTGTCCCCCGCCGGCCATGCCGGGCAGCAGGCCCGCGTGCAGGAGCACCATCACCAGCGCTGAGGCCGTCACTTGGTGAAGCGCACCCACCCGGCTGTGCCGCCAGATATGCACCGTGCACGGCAGGCAGACGGCAGCGAGCGCGAGCATGACGGCCCCAACCCACACGCCATGCTGCCCGAAAATGGCAAGCCATCCGTGTGCTGCGCAGGAAACGCCCGTGGCTGCCGCTACCAGGCGCGGATGCACGACGGGGCGGCGGGCAGGGACCCGGCCCGCCGCCGTCGTGCATTCCGTGAAGCCGGAGGCGAGGCTAGTGGCAGTCACCGCTGCCGCCCTCACTGTGGCAGGCCGCGGCCTGCCGGTTCGGGTTGGCGGGGACGTCCAGGACAGGGCTGCGGTCGAAGAAGCCTTCGGGACGGAGCTTGAAGCCCACCGTGTCCACGGGCATGATCGGCCAGTCCTCCACCCGCGGGAAGTGGGTGAGTCCGAAGGTGTGCCAGACGACGATGTCCTGTCCGTCGATGTCGCGGTCCTGCGCCACGTAGGCGGGCAGGCCGGCACCGCCGGAGTGCTGGTTGACGAAGTCGCCGGTCGGGTAGCGTTCGTCATCCGCATAGCGGGTGACCCACAGGTCCCTGGTGGCGAAGGCAGCGCGCCGGGCGATGGAGGAGCCGGGATCGGCCTGGAGGGTGGGCTGGTTGTGCGGGTGGAGCTTGTAGCCCACGGGTTCACCCAGCCGGTTGCGGGATTCGGGGTTGGAGATGATCCAGGTCCGGCCGGCACGGGCGTCGGCTTCGCGGGCACCTTCGGACTCCCGGGTGAGGAGGGTGCGCCGCCGGGTGAAGGCGTTGCCGCGCTCGTTGCCGGGACCCATAGCCTGCCGGACGACGTCCTCTTCCTCCACCCGGTTGGTGAAGCCGTCGATCGCCATATCCAGCCGGGCGCTGAACAGGTGCTGGTGGAAGGGTGCGCCCAGGCCGGGTGCGAGCTGGGAGATGTTGTCCGAACCGCCTTCCGGGAATGCGGAGGTGAACACGATGCCGGTGGCCTTGGCCTCGAATTCGATGGTGCCGTCCAGGTAGAGGTACCAGTAGAACCCGTAGTCGTAGTTGCCGATGGTGGTGAAGAAGGAGATCACCAGGCGGCGGTTGCGGCGGGTGTAGGTGACGCCGCTCCACAGGTCGGTGTGCTTGGAGAGGATGCTCCAGTCCTCCTCGTGCATGCAGATGCCGTTGCGGATTTCCCTCGGGTTGCCGAAGGCGTCGGAGATGACCGGGCTGAGGTAGGTGATCTCACCGAGGCAGTCGCAGCCCAGTTCCAGGGAATTGGCGTACTGGCCCACCAGGTATTCGCCGGTGTCGAAGTAGTTCTGCCAGGACCGGATGGGCGACGGGTCACCGTACGGGACCACCATTTCGGCAATGGAGGCGCGGTTGATGACGGGCCGCTTCCGGTCCCCGTCCCGGAAGGCCAGATTGTGCAGGACCACGCCCTCGCGGACGTCGAAACCGACGTCAACGCTCCACTTCTCCCATTCGACGTGGTTGCCGCCCGTGACAGTGAAGCTGGGCCCTTCAGGCTGGGTGATGCTGATGGGTTTCTGGGTTTCGCGGACCGGGCCGGTCAGTTCGGGGTCGGTGTAGTTGCCGTGCTCGGCCGGGATGGGCACCGCGCCCAGGTCGATCACCTGGGTGACCTCCTTGTTGACGACGTCCACGTAGGCGACCAGGCCGTCCACCGGGTGTGCCCAGGCACTGTCCTCCGGGAAGTCCTGGACAAAAGCGAGCCCCCGGAGGATGCGGCGGCCCTTCTCCCCGGGGTATTCGAAGACGCCGGCCGAGAGCGGGGCCACGCGGACCTTGCCGACGTCGAGCCCCCTGTCAGCCAGAGCCGTGAGCCAGCGCCCATCCGTGGCAAGCAGGGACTCCACCACCTCGAACTCCTCCTCGAGGACCGGCAGTTCGCCGGTCACCGCGGTGTCGAGTTCGACGGCGGATTCCACCTTTTGGTGCGTCACGGAAACGAGCACGTCACGCGGCGCAGCCCCGGACACGTCGTGAATGAAGACGCGGAAGCGGCGGTCAGCCGCGTCCGCGCCCGTGCCCGTGCCCGTGCCTGTACCGCGGGCCGGGTCGAGCAGGCCGAGGTAAGCGATGCGGTGCTGCGGGTCCAGGAGGCCTTCGGACTGGAGGATGGACCGCACGTCCAGGATTTCCGGCGCCGTTACCGGGCCAAACGCGGATGCGGAAGGGACTGTGGTTTCAGTTGGTGCAAGAGTCATGGGAAACCTTTGATCGGACCGTTGCCGGTCACGGGGTTTTATTTTCTATAGTTGTAGAGAATAAACGTCCGTAACATGGCTCACAAGAGTCTGCAGAGAAATATTTCCGGGGAGTAGCCAGCGGTGCCGAAGATAGTTGACCATGACGAGCGCCGCCTGGAACTGGTTGATGCCACCTGGCGGATCATCGCCCGGCAGGGCCTCGAGGGCGCGACAATGCGGGAAATCGCCCTGGAAGCCGGGTTCGCCAACGGAGCACTGAAACCCTACTTCCCCACCAAGGACACACTGCTGGAATTCGCCTTCGGCCACGTGTTCAACCGGACCAACAGCCGGATCGCCGGCGTCACTGAGGGCAAGTCAGGCATCCAGGCGCTCCGGGCCTTCTGCCTGGAGGTCCTGCCACTGGATGAAGAGCGGATCAACGAGGCGCGGATCGTTATCCCGTTCTGGCAGAAGGCGGTGAACGATCCGCAGAAAGCCGAAATCCACCGGCAGTCCATGGACGAATGGGTCACCACCATCCGCCGGTTTCTCGCCGAGGCGAGGGACAACGGCGACATCCGTGCCGCCGTCGACGACTCCATCCTCGCCGGCCAGCTCCTGAACATGCTGCTCGGCGCCCAGATCGAGGCCGCCCTGGCACCCGCCGGCCGCACGGAGTCCGGCCACACCGACCAGCTGGACGGCTACCTCGCACTCCTTTGCCAGGAGGCACAACAGTGACCATTCCTGCCGGCATTGACACCCCTGAGGTCCTGGTGGACCTGGACATCCTGGACTGGAACATCACCCGAATGGCGGACACCGCCGCAGCGAAGGGCCTGGCCCTGCGCCCGCACGCCAAGACGCACAAGATTCCCGAAATTGCGCGGCGCCAGCTGGCAGCCGGGGCGGCGGGCCTGACGGTGGCGACCATCGGGGAGGCGGAAGTCTTCGCGGCGGCGGGCATGGACAACCTCTTCATCGCTTACCCGCTGTGGATGTCGCCGCAGAAAGCCGAGCGGCTCCGCCGCCTCGTGGCCGGTGCGCGTGTCGCCGTCGGGATTGATTCGGCGGAGGGCGCCAGGCAGCTGGGCACGTCCCTCGGGCCCGCGGCGTGGCGCGTGGACGTGCTCGTGGAGATCGACAGCGGCCACCACCGCAGCGGCATCAGTCCTGAGGGTGCCGGCGACGTGGCCCAGGCGGCGTCCGACGCCGGCCTGAACGTGGCCGGCGTATTCACGTTCCCGGGCCACAGCTACGCCCCGGGCATGCCCGCCCTGGCAGTGGCCCAGGAACAGGACGCCCTGGCGCGCGCCGCCCAATCCCTTGCGGACGCGGGTTTTGATGCGCCCGTGCGGAGCGGCGGCTCCACGCCCACAGCCCTGCTGACCGAGGGGTCGGCCGCCACCGAAGTGCGCCCCGGCGTATACGTCTTTGGCGATGCCCAGCAACTGGAGCTGGAACGGTGCGCACTGGAGGACATCGCCCTCACGGTCGCCGCCACGGTTGTCAGCCATCACAACACCCCGCCAGGGACGCCCGCCCGCTTCATCATCGACGCCGGCAGCAAGGTCCTGGGCAGCGACCGGCCGGCATGGGCCACCGGCTTCGGCCGGCTGCTGGACAACCCGAAGGCCAGGATCACCGCCCTCTCCGAACACCACGCCACCGTCGAATGGCACGGCCCCGGCCCCGCTCCTGCCCGGGGTGACCGGCTGCGGGTGATCCCCAACCACGTCTGCCTGGTGCTGAACCTGGTGGACGACGTTGCCGTGGTCCAGTCCGGAGAACTCGTCGACCGGTGGGTGGTCGCCGCCCGCGGCAGGAACAAGTAACCCCCTCCCCCTCCCGCCGACGGGCGGGGGTTTTTCGACAGGTGTTGAAAAAAGACCCGCCCGGCACTAACCTGATTCCACTGTGTTCCGGGACACAGTTCCGGGGGAATGTCCGATGAGCAGACATCAGGAGCATCCATGCCAGCACCAGCCCGCACCGCAGCCCGCCCTGCACAGCAGAACCTGACCTCCAGCGTCGCCACGTCCTTCACCCACTGGAAGCATCTGGTGGCGGAATCCTTTGTCCCGCTTGTGGCGCGGACTGCTGACGTGGACGGTTTCCGGGGACAGATGCGTGCCCGGGTTTTGGACCGGCTGTCCATCGTGGAGGTGACGGCGACCTCGCACGAGGTGCACCGTACGCCGGCGCTGGTCTCCCAGGCCAACCAGCGCTACTTCAAGCTGAACCTGCAACTGGAGGGAACCGGCCTGCTGGTGCAGGACAACCGGGAAGCCCTGCTGCAGCCCGGCGACCTGGCCATCTATGACACCAACCGGCCCTACACCCTGGCGTTCGAGGAGCAGGCCCGGGTCATGGTGGTGATGTTCCCCTGCGACGCACTCTCCCTGCCTGCCGATTACGTCGGCCAGCTCGCCGCCGTCCGGATGGATGCCACAGGAATGGCTGGAATCGTTGGCCAGTTCCTCCGCCAGCTTTCCAGCAACCTGCAGGTGCTGGACGGGCCAAGCGGGTCGCGGCTGGCCGCGAACGCCCTGGACCTGGTGGCCACCATGCTGCACGCCGAAATGGACATGGCGCCGGACCGGATGAAGCCGCAGGCCCTGCTCGCAGTGTCCGCACGGGAGTACATCGACGCCAACCTGTCCGATCCCCGGCTGTCACCGGCGGGCATCGCCGCGGCGCACTTCATTTCCACCCGGCACCTGCACAACGTGTTCCACGAATCCGGCACCACCGTGGCCGGCTACATCCGCACACAGCGCCTGGACGGGGCCCGCCGCGACCTGCGCGACCCCCTGCACGCGGCCCTGCCCGTGGGGGCCGTCGCCGCGCGCTGGGGCTTCCTGGATCCGGCCCACTTCAGCCGCACCTTCCGGGATGCCTTCGGCGTCTCCCCCAGCGACTGGCGCCGCGGCTGACGCAGCAACGCGGGAGGTTAGATCAAGCCCTGCGCCAGCATCGCGTCAGCCACTTTGACGAAGCCGCCGATGTTGGCGCCGAGGACGTAGTTGCCCGGGTCGCCGTATTCGTCGGCGGTGGCCGCGCAGCGGTCGTGGATGCCGACCATGATGTCCGTGAGCCGCTCCTCGGTGTGTTCGAAGGACCACGAATCGCGGCTGGCGTTCTGCTGCATTTCGAGGGCCGACGTCGCCACCCCGCCGGCGTTGGCCGCCTTGCCCGGGCCGAAGAGCACGCCCGCCGCCTGGAAGACCGCGACGGCCTCGCGCGTCGAGGGCATGTTGGCCCCCTCGCCGAGCGCGATCAGTCCTTGCGCACCAGGCGGGCGGCAGCCTCGCCGTCGAGCTCGTTTTGCGTGGCGCAGGGCAGCGCCACCGTCGCGTCCACGTCCCACACGGAGCCGCCGTCCACGTAGTCGACGCCGGCGCGGCGTTCCGCGTAATCCTTCAGCCGTCCGCGGTCCACTTCCTTCACCTCGCGGAGAAGCGCGACGTCGATGCCGGCCTCGTCCACGACATAACCTGACGAGTCGGAGCAGGCTACAACCGTGGCACCAAGGGACTGGGCTTTGGCGATCGCGTTGATCGCCACGTTGCCGGAGCCGGAGACCACGACCCGCTGGCCGTCGAAGGAGGTTCCGCGGGTCTTCAGCATCTCCTCCGTGAAGATGACAGTGCCGAAACCCGTGGCCTCGGGCCGGACCAGGGAGCCGCCCCAGGAGATGCCCTTGCCGGTGAGCACGCCGGATTCATACCGGTTGGTGATGCGCTTGTACTGGCCAAAGAGGTATCCGATTTCACGGCCGCCCACGCCGATGTCACCGGCGGGGACGTCGGTGTATTCGCCGATATGCCGGTAGAGCTCGGTCATGAAGGACTGGCAGAAGCGCATGACCTCCGCGTCGCTGCGGCCGCGGGGATCGAAGTCCGAGCCGCCTTTGCCGCCGCCAATGGGCATGCCTGTGAGGGCGTTCTTGAAAATCTGCTCGAAGCCGAGGAATTTGACGATTCCCAGGTACACGGACGGGTGGAACCGCAGGCCGCCCTTATACGGGCCAAGGGCGGAGTTGAACTCCACCCGGAAGCCGCGGTTGATCCGGACGCGCCCGGCGTCGTCGGTCCAGGGGACGCGGAAGATGATTTGCCGCTCGGGTTCGCAGAGTCGCTCCAGGATGGCTGCCTCGAGGAATTCGGGATGCCTGTCATGGACCGGGCCGAGGCTTTCGAAGACCTCCCCCACCGCCTGGTGGAATTCAGCTTCGCCGGGATTCCTGGCGAGGACAGCGTCCCTGATGGCCTCCATCCGTGCATGCATGGTGATTCCTTACCTCAGGCCACGCATGGGAGGACCGCGCCGCCCCGGTGCTGGCACTTGATTTGTTGAGCTTTCAAGTTTATCCGAATATGACTGCGCCCGGCACAATCAGGGCCCCAGCTCAGCTAACCTCCGTATTGTGACATTTAGATTCCATAAAGCGAAAATCAAAACCAGGTTTGTCCTGCTGGAGGAAGGCCGCTGATGCCGTACGTCTGCCTCCTGCTCTCGGGTGCTGCCCTGCTCGTCAACGGCCTCGCCACGCTGGGCCATCTGCCCCGACGCGACGCGGCCGTCCTGAGCGTGGTGGTCGGTGGCATCCAACTGGCGCTCGCCGTCGTACATCTCGGCGTCTCCCCCGCGGCGCCGCTGCTGACTGCCGCCGGGATGTTCCTGTTCGGCCTGACGTACGTCTACGTGGGCCTCGACGTGCTGCTGGGGCTGGGCTCCAGGGGCGTGGGCTGGTTCTGCGGGATGGTGGCATTCGTGGGTGTGCTGCTCGCCGCCGCCTGGCTGGGCTCCGATCCGCTGCTCGCCGTCCTGTGGCTGGCGTGGGCGGCGCTGTGGGCGCTGCTGTTCATGGCCTCCGGGCTCGGCCGTGCTCGCCTGGAACCGCTAATCGGCTGGGCGCTGGTGCTGTTGAGCCAGCCCACCACGACTGTCCCCGCGGTCCTGGGCATCGCAGGGATCTGGCCCGGGCACCTGCAGGCGGCCTGGCTTGCCGCGGCCGTTGTGACCGCGCTCTTTGTCCTGGCACGCGGACTGGCCCGGCGCGTGGGCGTCGCACCGGGCCCGGCGAGGACTGCCGGCACCGCCGGCAGCCCGGGCCGCTAAGCCACGTTGTGGCCGAGGCTGGACGCCCTGTGCCGCCGCTGCACCTGCGCTTCGACCAGCACGCCCGCCACGAACACCACCGGGACGGCTGCCAGCAGCGCTGTGGCGGTTTCGGAGCTGCCGCCGATCAGGGCGGTGAAGTTGCTGACCACCAGGAACAGGACCCAGGCGAGCAGCAGGGCCGCGAGCGCGGGGGCAAGCAGCGTCTGCCACAGCGGCGCCGCGCCGTGTTCACGGCGAAAGAAGCCGACGACGGCGGCAGAGCAGAGGATGTAGAGCACCAGCAGTGCCGCCACGGCCAGCCCGCTGAACCAGGAGAACAGGGTCAGGACCGGGTCCAGTGCCAGGACAGCGAACGGAACTACCAGGACGACGGCGGCCGCGGTTTGGATGCGGGCCGCCACCGCCGGGGCGCGGTGCCGGTTGGTCCGGGCCAGGACGGCAGGCATGGAACCTTGCAGGGCGAGGGAGTGCAGGTACCTGTTGATGCCGTTGTGGAACGCGATGATCCCGGCAAGCAGCGAGGTGACCAGCAGGACACCGGCCACAGTCCCCGCCCACGGACCGAACAGCTCCACCATGGGCCCCAGCACAAAGGAGGTGGCATCCCCTGACTCAAGGGCCGCCCCTGCCGCGTCCATAACCCTGGACGGGCCGTAGTAGCTGACGAGCATCCAGGAAATGAAGGCGAAGAACACCGAAATGACACCGACGGACAGGTACGTGGCCCGGGCGACGGTGCGGTGCGGGTCCTTGGCCTCGGCCGAATAGATGGCGGTGGATTCGAAGCCGAACATGGAGGCGACGGCGAACATGATGGCCACGCCTGGCGCGCCTGACGCGATGGCTTCCGGAGAGAAGGACGCAGCCGCGCTAATGCCCTCCGGCCCGCCACCGCTGAACAGCACCGCGAAGCCGAACAGCAGCAGCACCGCCACTTCCAGCCCCACCAGGACCGCCAGGACCCGGGCGCCCAGTTCGATGTTGAGTGAACCAAGGACCTGGACCCCTGCCATGGTGGCCAGGGACAGCACCCACCAGGGCACCTCCAGCCCCGTCGACGCCAGGAGTCCGGAGAACGCTGCACCGTACAGCCCGTACATCGCGGCCTGGATGGTGTTGTAGGCGAGGAGTGCCAGCCACGCCGCGCCGGCACCGGCCCGCCTGCCGAAGGCCGCGGTGATGTAGGCGTAGAACGCGCCGTTGGCCTGGATCCTGCGGCTCATCGCCACAAATCCCACGGCGAAGATCACGATGACGATGCCCACCACAAGGTAGGCGCCGGGCGCGCCGGCACCGTTGCCGAGGGCAGCCGCAAGCGGCGCGGCGCCCACGATCCCTGTCAGGGGAGCCTGGGCGGAGAGGACGAAGAACAGGATGCCCAGCACGCCGATGCTGCCGGCGCGGAGGGCGGTTGAATGCTCCCTGGCCGGAACGTCAGTGGTCCGGGGCTCGGAATTGGAAATACTCATAGGATCCCTCATTACGGTCATGAGTTGGGGAAATTCTGTGGGATCCAGCTTGGCAGCGGGGGCTATACCGGAGTTTGTCCCGCAGCGACCAGTCCTTGTCGCTCAGCGAAGTGACCGCCCGCGCAAAGGCGGTCCATGGGACAGCAAAAGCGCGGCCGGCCGCCCATAGACGACCAGCCGCGCTTCCGATATGCGGTTTTGTTCCCTTAGCGGAGCACCACCGTGCGGTTGCCCTGCAGGATGACCCGGCCTTCGCAGTGCCACTTCACCGCGTTGGACAGGGCCTTGCACTCCGTGTCACGGCCGGCCGCCACCAGGTCCTCGGGACCGTAGGTGTGGTCCACCTCCACCACCTGCTGGGCGATGATCGGACCCTCGTCCAGTTCAGCGTTGACGTAGTGCGCGGTGGCGCCAACAGTCTTGACGCCGCGGGCGTACGCCTGGTGGTACGGCTTGGCGCCCTTGAAGCTGGGCAGGAACGAGTGGTGGATGTTGATGGCGCGTCCGTCCAGCTTGCGGGTCAGGTCGTCGCTGAGCACCTGCATGTAGCGGGCCAGCACCACCAGTTCCACGTTCAGGCCGTCCACGAGTTCCATCAGCTTTGCTTCGGCCTCGGGCTTGGTTTCGGCCGTCACCGGGATGTGGTGGAACGGGATCCCGTGCCACTCCGCCAGGCCGCGGTGGTCTTGATGGTTGGAGACCACGGCGACCACCTCGATGGGCAGTTCACCGATCCGGGCGCGGAACAGCAGGTCGTTGAGGCAGTGTCCGAACTTGGAAACCATGATCAGCACCCGGCGCTTGGACCCCTTGCGCTCCAGCTGCCACCGCATGCCGAACTTTTCCGCCACGGGGGCAAAGGAATCCCGCAAAGTCTCCAGCGTGGATTCGTCGCCTTCGGAGACGAAGTGCACGCGCATGAAGAAGTGGCCTTCTGAGCGCTCACCGAACTGCTTGTTGTCGATGATGTCGCAGCCGTTCGCCAGCAGGAAGCCGGAGACGGCGTGCACGATGCCCGGACCTTCGGGGCAGTCCAGGGTGAGGACGTGCTCCACGGAGGTTGGCTCCTTGGGGCTGGGCGAATCGGGGGCAGGGACGTGGGCTTCAGTAACAGACATGGCTCAGCACTCGATCACATTCACGGCGAGTCCTCCTCGGGAGGTTTCCTTGTACTTGGTTTTCATGTCGGCTCCGGTGTCGCGCATGGTCTTGATGGCCTTGTCCAGGGAGACCTTGTGGCTGCCGTCCCCGTGCAGGGCCAGCCGGGCGGCGTTGATCGCCTTGACGCTGGCAATGGCGTTCCGCTCGATGCAGGGGATCTGCACCAGCCCGCCGACAGGGTCGCAGGTGAGGCCGAGGTTGTGCTCAATCCCCACTTCGGCCGCGTTCTCCACCTGCGCCGGCGTCCCGCCGAGGACCTCGCACAGTCCTGCGGCGGCCATCGAGCAGGCCGAGCCCACCTCGCCCTGGCAGCCGACTTCGGCGCCGGAGATGGAGGCGTTCGTTTTGAACAGGATCCCGACGGCGGCCGCCGCCAGGAGGAAGCGGACCACGCCGTCGTCGTCCGCTCCCGGAACAAACTTGACGTAGTAGTGCAGCACGGCAGGAACGATCCCGGCCGCGCCGTTGGTGGGTGCCGTCACGATGCGGCCGCCGGCCGCGTTTTCCTCATTGACGGCGAGGGCGAACAGGTTCACCCATTCCATGGCGCGCAGCGCATCCGTGCTGGCGGAGTCCGCGGACAGGGTCTTGTACAGCGCCGGTGCGCGCCGGGGAACCTTCAGCCCGCCGGGCAGGATGCCTTCGGCACTGCAGCCGTTCTGCACGCATTCGCGCATCACGGCCCACAAGCCGAGGAGCTTCTCCCGCAGTTCCGCTTCGCTGCGCCACACCAGCTCATTGGCGAGCATGACGTCCGAGATTGACATGTTTTCCCGGCGGCAGATCTCCAGCAGCTCGTCCCCGGTGGCGAACGGGTAGGGCTGCACGGTGGTGTCTGCCACCACCTTGTCTGCTCCCTCGGCATCGCCGTCAACCACGAAGCCGCCCCCAATCGAATAGAAGCTCCGCTCGCTCAGGACGGCGCCGGCATGGTCAAAGGCAGTGAAGGTCATGCCGTTGGGGTGTGCCGGAAGGGACTTGCGGCGGTGCAGCACCACGTCCGCTTCCCAGTTGAAATCCACCCGGTGGGTTCCGGCGATGTGCAGCTCCGCGTCCAGGGCAGCCGCTGCGACCTGGTCGTCGGCGGTGAAGGTGTCCACCGTTTCCGGGTCCAGGCCCTTGAGCCCCAGGACCACGGCCTTGTCCGAGCCGTGGCCGCGCCCGGTGGCGCCCAGGGACCCGAACAGTTCTGTCTGGACCCGGGCCGTGCCGGCAAGCAGGCCGTCGGCCTTGAGCCCGTCGGCGAAGAGCTTGGCCGCCCGCATCGGGCCCACCGTGTGTGACGAGGAGGGCCCGATGCCGACAGAAAACAGATCCAGGACGCTAAGCGCCATTAGGGGACCTCAGGCGACGCATACTCCCGCATGGCGTCCAGCAGCCACCGGCCGAGGAACTCGGCAAAGGAGGCGCGGGGGAAGACCCGGAACGACTCGTCGCCGGTCTTCCACAGGATCGCGGGAATGTTCGCGATTTCGGTGGAGAAGGCGGTGCCGGTCTTGAACGCCCGGGGGTGCAGGTCCAGCGAGTTGCCCTTTTCCAGGACCGCGCGGGCCCGCGGGCCGGTGAGTTCGAACGTGGTCCGGTTGGCGGAAAGGTCCACCACCTGGCCGGCGCCGTCACCCAGTGCGTCCTTGAGCGCGGGGATCAGGTCGCCGCCCAGGGATTCGTGCGCCTCGGTGGGAGCGACCACCAGGAACTCGGCGGGGCCGAGCCACAGGACGGAGATGTCGCCGTTGCTGACCACGGAGCCGGACCCGGTGGGCAGGCCGCCGGTGACGGCGGCCAGCCGCTGGGCGGCGTCCGACCCGGGGACTGCCCTGAGTCCCACCATGGTGAGGAAGGGGACCTCGGAGAGTTCAACGACGCCGGCCAGGGAGCCTTCGGCGAAGGCCTCCCGGAGCAGGCGGGCCGGGCTGGTGCGGGCCGACAGGTTCTTGTCAATTGAGTTCTGCGGAGCAGTCGGGGAAGCTGCTGTTTCAGCCATCTTTGCGGGTCCCTTCGGGGTCAAAAAGCACTGTTTCTGCGACGACGACGTCCACCAGCTGGTCGCCGGCGGCTGCCACCAGGGTTTCGCCGATGCGGTTGCGGCCGTTCTTGATCAGGGCCAGGCCGAACGACCTGCCCAGTGCGGCGCTGTGGTAGCTGGAGGTGACAAAGCCTTCCATCGGCACCGGACCGTAGGCCGGGTTGGTGGAACGGCCCTTCTCCACGAGCTGGGTGCCTTCAGGCAGCCGGAGCGTGCCGTCCACGGGGAGGACGCTGACCAGGTGCTTGCGGTCTTCACGCTGCGCGTCCACCCGGGAGTAGGAGCGCTTGCCGATGAAGTCCTTGGCCTTGGAGACGATCCACTCCATGCCGGCGTCCTGCGGGGTGACGGTACCGTCGGTGTCCTGCCCGACGATCGGGTAGCCCTTCTCGGCGCGCAGCACGTGCATGGTTTCGGTGCCGTACGGGGTGATGTTGAACTCGGCACCCGCGGCGGCCACGGCCTCCCAGGTGTTGAGTCCGTACCAGGCCGGGACGTTGATTTCGTAGGCGAGTTCACCGGAGAAGGAGATCCGGCAGACCCGGGCCCGCACGCCGGAGGCGAGGGTGGTTTCGCGGAAGGTCATGAACGGGAACGCCTCGGCGTCCAGTCCGCCGTTGGCAGCCAGCTCCGGTGCAACCTTGGCAAGCACTTCGCGGGACTTGGGGCCGACGACGGCAATGGTGTTCCACTGCTCGGTCACCGAGGTGCAGTGCACGTCCAGTTCCGGCCACTCGGTCTGCAGCCATTCCTCCAGCCAGTCCAGCACCTTGGCGGCGCCGCCGGTGGTGGTGGTCATGAAGTAGGTGTCCTCGTCGAGGCGCAGGGTCACGCCGTCGTCGAAGATCATGCCGTCCGCGTAGCACATCACGCCGTAGCGTGCGGAGCCCGGGGCGAGCTTCTTGAACGCGTTGGTGTAGACGCGGTTCAGGAACTCGCCCGCGTCCTTGCCGCGGATTTCGATCTTGCCCAGGGTGGTGGCATCCATGAAGCCCACGGAGTCGCGGACGGCGGCGCATTCGCGCAGCACGGCGGCGTCCATGTCCTCCCCGGCCTGCGGGTAGTACCAGGGGCGCTTCCACTGTCCGACGTCCTCGAACAGCGCACCCTTGGCCACGTGCCACGGGTGGATGCTGGTGACACGGGCGGGGTCGAAGAGTTCGCCGCGCTGGCGCCCGGCCAGTGCCGCGAAGGCCACCGGGGTGAACGGTGCACGGTAGGTGGTGGTGCCGATGTCGCCGATGCCGCGGGAGGCTTCGCCGGCCGTGCGGAGGGCCGCAGCGATCACGCCGATAGCGTTGACCCCGGAGGTCTTGCCCTGGTCGTTGGCGGTGCTGATGGAGGTGTACCGCTTGACGTGCTCCACCGAACGCATGCCGGCTCCGGTGGAACGGAGGACGTCGGCCACGGACTGGTCACGCTGGAAGTCCACGAAGTGGTGGTGCCAGTCGTCGGGCGTGCCGCTCTCCCCCGGAACCAGCCACAGCTGGCGGGTGGGGGCGGAGGCCTTCGGCTCGCCGAACACGGCAGGTTCAACAACGGAGCTGAAACCGGCGGCGATGGCCGCCTTCGCGCCGGCGGAGACACCCTCGGCGACGCAGTCTGCGGTGGCGAAGGAGCCGCGGCCCGAGCCGATGATCTGCTGGTCGCGGACCTCGGTGCTGGGCACGAAGGCGGCAAGGTCCTCGTCCCAGCGCAGCTTGCCCTGGCGCTGCGAGTGCAGGTGCACCAACGGGCTCCAGCCGCCGGAGACGGCCAGCAGGTCGGCGGCGATCTGCTCGACGCCCGAGGTGAGCTCACCGTCGTCGTTGATGCTGCGGACGGTGACGCCGTCCAGGCGGCCGGCCGAATCAGCTGACGTGTTGGCGACGGCGCTGCCGATCAGGACGCGGATGCCGGACTCGACGGCGGCGGTTGCCACCGGGGTGAGCTGCGGGCGGGCGTCGACGACGGCCGCGACCTTCACGCCTGCTGCCACCAGGTCGAGGGCGGTGGCGTAGGCGCTGTCGTTGGTGGTGCTGATGACCACGCGGTTGCCGGCGGCCACGGCGTACCGGTTCAGGTAGCTGCGCACGGCGGAGGCGAGCATGATGCCCGGGCGATCGTTGTTCTCGAAGACCAGCGGACGCTCGTGGGCGCCGGGGGCAAGGACCACCTGGCTGGCACGGATGTGCCAGATCCGCTGGCGGGAGACGCCCGGCGCCGCCGGGGTGGTGAGGTGGTCGGTGCGGTTCTGGACGGCGATGACGTAGTTGGCGTCGTAGGCGCCGAACGCGGTGGTGCGGTTCAGGACCGTGGACTCGGCGCCGGAGACCAGTTCAGCCTCGACGTCAGCCACCCATTCCAGGGCGGGCTTGCCCTCGATGGTCTCGGTCAGGCCTTCGGCCGTGGAACCGGAGAGCAGGGAGCCGCCCAGTTCTGGCTGGTCGTCCAGCAGCATGACGCGGGCTCCGGTGCGGACTGCTTCGCGGGCTGCGGCGAGGCCGGCGGGGCCGCCGCCGATGACCAGGACGTCGGTGTGGACGTACTTCTTGTCGTATTCGGCGTGGTCGTCCGCAGGGTCAAGCTTGCCCAGGCCGTTGAGCTGGATGGCCTGGAGACCGTCCACCAGGGAAACGGTGGTGGCGGGAAGCATGGATTCAGCCACATGGCCGGGGAAGCGGGCTTCCACGCGGACCAGGGCGTTGGCCTCCTCCACACCTGCGGACATGATGCCGCGGGGGCGGTCCTCGTAGAGCGAGTTGCCGGCGGCGATGCGGCCGTTGGCGATCAGTGCCGAGGCGAGGGTGTCGCCGGGGTGTCCGGTGAATTCCTCGCCGTCCACGGTGAAGCGCCAGGAGATGGTGCGGTCGATGCGGCCGCCGGTGGCCAGGCGGGCGTTCTGGGCGGTCACTTGGTGACTCCTTCCGGGGCAGAGGCGGCAGGGACGCTGGTGGCAGTGCTGGTTGCAGCGATGCTGGGCGCGGCGGTTCCGGTGGTGGTGCTGTCCGCGGCAACGCTGGCGGTGCCGGATTCGGCAGCCGGGGCTCCGGCCAGGTCGGGACGCGGCTCGCCCATCCGGTAGACGGACTTGATGTCGTAGCTCACGGTGTCGCGGACCATGTTGAACCACTGGCGGCAGCCGGTGCTGTGCACCCAGCGCTCAGCGAAGGAGCCTTTGGTGTTGCTGCGGTAGAAGAGGTAGCGGGACCACTCCGTGTCGTTCAGCTCGTTGGGGTTTTCCGGGTACGGGACGTGGGCCTGTCCGCCGTAGTGGAATTCGGTTTCGTCCCGCGGGCCGCAGTTGGGGCATGGGATCAGCAGCATGTGCGTTAGTCCTTTTCTGGTGGCGGGCGGCTAGTGGGCCACGGCGGCGGCGCCGTGTTCGTCGATGAGGGCGCCGGTTTCAAAACGTTCCAGCGAGAACGGCGCGTTCAGCTTGTGCGGAGCGCCGGTGGCGATGGTGTGCGCGAAGGTCATGCCGGCGGCCGGCGTTCCCTTGAAACCGCCGGTTCCCCAGCCGCAGTTCACGAACATGTTCTCCACCGGGGTGAGGCCGACGATCGGCGAGGCGTCGAGGGTGGTGTCCACGATGCCGCCCCAGGTCCGGAGCACGTGGGCCCGGGCGAAGATCGGGAAGAGCTCGACGGCGGCCGCCATCTGCTGCTCGATCACGTGGAAGGAACCGCGCTGGCCGTAGCCGTTGTAGGCGTCAACGCCGGCGCCCATGACCAGCTCGCCCTTGTGCGCCTGCGAAACGTACACGTGGACGTGGTTGGACATAACCACCGTGGGGTGGACGGGCTCGTGCAGTTCGGACACCAGGGCCTGCAGCGGGTGGGACTGGATGGGAAGCTCGAAGCCTGCCATCTCGGCCAGGACCGAGCTGTGGCCGGCGGCGCACAGGCCCACCTTTTCGGTGTTGATGGTGCCGCGGGTGGTCTTGACGCCCACCACGCGGTCGCCGTCCTTCAGGAAGCCGGTGACTTCGCAGTTCTGGATGATGTCCACGCCCATTTCGTCGCACTTGCGGGCGAAGGCCCAGGCGACGTGGTCGTGCTTGGCGATGCCTGCACGCGGCTGGTAGGTGGCGCCCATCACCGGGTAGCGGATGTTGTCGCTGATGTTCAGGATGGGGCAGAGTTCCTTGACCTGCTGCGGGTCCAGCCATTCAGCGTCCACACCGTTGAGCTTGTTGGCGCCCACGCGGCGGACGCTTTCGCGCACGTCGCCCAGGGTGTGGGCGAGGTTCATCACGCCGCGCTGGCTGAAGAGGAAGTCGTACTCGAGTTCCTCGGGCAGGATTTCCCAGAGCTTGAGGGCGTGCTCGTAGATGGCCGCGCTCTCGTCCCAGAGGTAGTTGGAGCGGATGATGGTGGTGTTGCGGGCCATGTTGCCACCGGCCAGCCAGCCCTTTTCCAAGACGGCGATGTTGGTCATGCCATGGTTCTTGGCCAGGAAGTACGCGGTAGCCAGGCCGTGTCCGCCGCCGCCGACGATGACGGCGTCATAGGAGGACTTGGGCTCGGGGTTCCGCCACAGGAAGTCCGGGTGCTCCGGGAGGTGGGGTGCGCTCACTGGGCTGCTCCAATCAGGTCTGCTTCGGCACCGGCCAGGCTGGCGTCGTTGCTGTTCTCGGAAAGATGCGGGTAGAGGGGGAACTGCCCGGCCAGCGCGGTCACGCGGGCGCGGAGCTCGACGGCGGTGTCCCCGGGAAGGGTGCCGGTGCTGGCGGAGGCGATGAGCGCCGTCGCGATGATGTCCGCAACCTCGGCGAATTCGGTGGCGCCGAAGCCGCGGGCGGCGAGGGCGGGGGTACCGATGCGCAGGCCGGAGGAGACCATCGGCGGGCGGGGGTCGAACGGGACGGCGTTGCGGTTGACCGTGATGCCGATCTTGTGGAGGGCATCCTCACCCTGCTGGCCGTCCAGTTCGGAGTTGCGGAGGTCAACCAGGACCAGGTGAACGTCGGTTCCGCCGTTGACGACGGAGATGCCGGCAGCCTGGACGTCCGGCTGCAGGAGGCGCTCAGCCACCAGCTGGGCACCCTGCAGGACGCGCTCCTGGCGTTCCTTGAATTCGGGGGCGGCGGCGAGCTTGAAGGCCACGGCCTTGGCGGCGACCACGTGTTCCAGCGGTCCGCCCTGCTGGCCGGGGAACACGGCGCTGTTGATCTTCTTGGCGTATTCCTCCTTGGCGAGGATGACGCCGCCGCGGGGGCCGCCGAGGGTCTTGTGGGTGGTGGTGGTGACCACGTCCGCGTAGGGGACGGGGTTCGGGTGCAGGCCCGCGGCGACGAGGCCGGCGAAGTGCGCCATGTCCACCATCAGGTAGGCGCCGACGAGGTCGGCGATGCGGCGGAACTCGGCGAAGTCCAGCTGGCGGGAATATGCGGACCAGCCGGCAACGATCAACTTGGGCTTGTGTTCCAGGGCGAGGGCTTCGACCTCTGCCATGTCGATGCGCAGGTCCTCTTCGCGGACGTGGTACGGAACCACGTTGTACAGCTTGCCGGAGAAGTTGATCTTCATGCCGTGGGTGAGGTGGCCGCCGTGGGCGAGGGAGAGTCCGAGGATGGTGTCGCCCGGGTTCAGCAGGGCGAACATTGCGGCGGCGTTGGCCTGGGCGCCGGAGTGCGGCTGCACGTTGGCGAACTCGGCGCCGAACAGGGCCTTGACCCGGTCGATGGCCAGCTGCTCAATGACATCGACGTGCTCGCAGCCGCCGTAGTAGCGCTTGCCGGGGTAGCCTTCGGCGTACTTGTTGGTGAGGACGGAGCCCTGGGCCTCCATCACCGACGACGGAGCGAAGTTCTCCGAAGCGATCATTTCCAGCGTGGACTGCTGCCGGCGAAGTTCCTCTGCGACGGCGGCGGCGACGTCGGCGTCAACCGTGGCAAGCGAGGCGTTCAGTACGTCCTGCATTTTTCTCCTAAATGGACTCCGGAGTTACTGATCCGCAACTGATCTGTAACTGATATATTAGAACTGACGTAATAGTATGTTCCAGATCACTTAGCAGTCAATAGCCTTCGTGGAGGAGAGCTCAACATGGGCGTAATGCTGGAGAACACCCTCGCCGGCGAGGAAGATCTCTCCCTCGCCGAGCGCGCCTACCGGCACCTGCGGGACCGGCTCATCATGCTCGAAATCCGGCCCGGCGAAGCCATCAATGACGGCAAGCTGGCCGCCGAACTGGGCATCGGCCGCACCCCTGTGAGGGAAGCACTCAAACGGCTCGAAAGCGACCACCTGGTGGTTTCCTACCCGCGCCGCGGGACCTTCGCCACCATCGTCGACATCACCGAACTCGCGGACGTCTCTGAACTGCGCGAGTCACTGGAGCCCCTGGCGGCCCGGCGTGCGGCCAAGCTGGCCACGCCGGCCCTCCGCGCGGAGCTGAGGGATACGGCGGCGGCGATCGCTTCGATGGCCCTGGACGACGACCCCTACGACCTGATGCGGTACGACATCAAGGTCCACCGCCTGATTTACCGCGCGGCGGCCAATTCACACCTTGAGGACGTCCTGATCCGCTACGACAACCTGGCCACGCGGATCTGGTGCATGGTGCTGGAAAAGGTACCGTCCGTGGCGTCGCATATCGAAGAGCACGTGGCGCTGCTGGAGGCGGTGGCGGACGGCGACTCGGAACGCGCCGGCAAGCTCGCACTCGAGCACGTGACAAGCTTCGAGCAGGCCATCCGCAGCGTGCTTTAGGGCGGCGCCTTCAGCCTTATGCGTCCAGCCGCTTGCGCAGGAGGCAGAATTCGTTGCCCTCCGGGTCCTGGAGGACATGCCACGACTCCCCGCCGGTCTGGCCCACGTCCGCCCGGCGGGCACCAAGGGCAAGCAGGCGCTCCAGTTCGGCGTCCTGGTCCCTGTCCACGGGGTTGACATCGATGTGCAGCGGCAGTCGCCCGGTGCGCGGATTGCTGCTGGGGCTCAAAATGATCGTCGGCTGCAGGCCGCCAAACCCGTCAGCGGGCGGTCCGATCTCGATGTACCCGTCCTCCCGGTCGAGTTCGACATAGCCAAGGACGTCGCTCCAGAAGCGGGCGAGGAGTTCGGGGTCGGCGCAGTTCAGGACCAGTTCACTGATTCGGCATGACATGCCCGCCAGTGTACGGGGACCGCCCCGCGGGTGTGACGTGGGATACTTCCATGGGAGTGTCGCCGGAGGTACCGGCGCAAACGGAAGGGGCCCGTGGCATGCAGGAATCCGTCAGTCTGGACCAGGCACCCCGGCAGCATGTCCTCGCCGCACTGGCCCGCGAACGGCAGGCCGGCCTGGGGCCGGATCCGGACTTCGATCGGCGGCTGGACAGGCAGCTTCCCGCCCTGGCCGGACTCTTTGGTTCCCTGTACCACTCCCGCGCCGACTGGGTTGAGCAGCTGTCCGCCCTGGTCGTCCAGGCGGCCCGCTCCTGGGACGAGCGCCCGCAGGAGCTGAAGTTGCTGGACGCGAAGCACGAAAGCGCTCCCGACTGGTTCCAGTCCAACAGCATGCTGGGCGGCGTCTGCTATGTGGACCGCTACGCCGAAAGCCTGGAGGGTGTGCGCGCCAGCATCCCGTACTTCAAGGAACTCGGGCTCACGTACCTGCACCTCATGCCGCTGTTCCTGGCCCCCGAACCGCACTCCGACGGCGGCTACGCCGTCTCCAGCTACCGCGAGGTCAACCCGAAGCTCGGCACCATGGACCAGCTTCGCTCGCTGGCAGCGGAGCTGCGCAGCAACGGGATCAGCCTGGTGGTGGACTTCATCTTCAACCACACCTCGGACGAACACGAGTGGGCACGGAAGGCCGCTGCGGGTGACCCGAAGTACAGCGGCTACTACTGGATCTACCCCGACCGGACCATGCCGGACGCATTCGAGCAGAACGTGCGCGAGATTTTCCCGGAAAACCATTCCGGGTCCTTTATCCAAATGGAGGACGGCCGCTGGGTGTGGGCCACCTTCCACACGTACCAGTGGGACCTGAACTACTCCAATCCGGAGGTGTTCCGGGCCATGGCCGGCGAGATGCTGTTCCTCGCCAACCAGGGCGTGGACATCCTGCGGATGGACGCCGTGGCCTTCATCTGGAAACAGCTGGGCACCCCGTGCGAGAACCTGCCGGAGGCGCACACCCTGCTCCGCGCCTTCAATGCAGTGTGCCGGCTCGCGGCGCCGTCGCTGCTGTTCAAGTCCGAGGCAATCGTGCACCCGGACGAGGTGGCGCTGTATATCGACCCCGCCGAATGCCAGATCTCCTACAACCCGCTGCAGATGGCCCTCATCTGGGATTCCCTGGCAACCCGCGACGTCTCGCTCCTGGCCCAGGCACTGGAACGCCGGCACAACATTCCGTCCGGCACCTCCTGGGTCAACTACGTCCGCAGCCACGACGACATCGGCTGGACCTTCGCCGACGAGGACGCAGCCGAGCTGGGCATCAACGGCTTTGACCACCGACGCTTCCTCAACTCCTTCTACGTCAACCGGTTCCCCGGCAGCTTCGCCCGCGGCGTCCCCTTCCAGGACAACCCTAAAACCGGGGACTGCAGGATTTCGGGTACGACGGCGTCGCTGTGCGGCATGGAGGTCGACCCGGTCGAGGCGGTGGAACGGATCCTCCTGGCACACTCAGTGCCGTTCAGCACCGGCGGTATCCCGCTCCTCTACCTTGGCGACGAGGTGGGCCAGGTCAACGACTACGGATATGCGGAGGAGCCGGGCCACGGGGACGACAGCCGTTGGGTCCACCGGCCGCACTATCCCGCGGAGCAGTACGCCCGGCGCAATGATCCGTCCACACCGGAAGGAGCCGTGTACGCGGGAATCCGCCGGATGATCGAGGTCCGCTCCCAGACGCCGGAACTGGCCGGCTCCACGCTGATCGACTTCGCCACCAACAACCGGTCGGTCCTGGCCTACCAGCGCCCGGCCGGCGCAGCCGACGGCGGCGTCACCAGGGTGCTGGCCCTGGCCAACTTCAGCGACTCCGCCCAGTCCCTGCCCGCTGAAACGTTCGGCGGATTCCTACCTGCCGCCGTCGACCTCCTCTCGGAAGCCTCCCTGCAGCTGGACGAAGGGGTCACGCTCCTGCCCCGCCAGTACCTCTGGCTGCGGGTCACGCCGCTGTAGCATCCACGGGCCGTTTTCCTAACGGCCCGCCGGCCGTGAAACCATACAACCCATGGCCTCCAAGATTGCGTACCAGGGTGAGCCCGGCGCCAACTCCAATATTGCCTGCCAGCAGATGTTCCCGGACATGGAAAGCGTTCCGTGCGCGAGCTTTGAGGACGCGTTCGAGCTGGTGTCCAGCGGCGAGGCGGACCTTGCCATGATCCCCATCGAGAACTCGATCGCGGGCCGGGTGGCGGACATCCATATCCTGCTGCCGCAGTCCAACCTGCAGATCGTGGGCGAGTACTTCCTGCCCATCCACTTCGACCTGCTGGGCATTCCGGGCAGCACCATTGAGGCCGCCACCGAGGTCCACAGCCACATCCATGCCCTGGGCCAGTGCCGCCGCCTGATCCGCGACCACGGCCTCAAACCCGTCATCGCCGGTGACACCGCCGGGTCGGCCCGTGAGGTGGCCGAGTGGAACGATCCCCGCAAGCTCTCCCTCGCTCCCCCGCTGGCCGCCCGTATCTACGGCCTCGAGGTGCTCGCCTCGCGGGTGGAGGACGACCCTTCCAACACCACCCGCTTTGTGGTCCTGGCCCGGGAAACGGAACTGCCGGCCCGGGATGAGCTTCCCGGACCGGCAGTCACCAGCTTCGTGTTCCGCGTCCGCAACGTCCCCTCCGCCCTGTACAAGGCGCTGGGCGGTTTTGCCACCAACGGCGTGAACATGACGCGGCTGGAAAGCTACATGGTGGGCAACGAATTCGCCGCCACGATGTTCATGGCCGACGTCGAAGGCCACCCCGAGGACCTGCCGCTGAAGCTGGCCCTCGAGGAACTGGACTTCTTCACCACAGAGGTGCGGATCCTCGGTGTGTACGCGGCCGCGGACTACCGCGCGGCGGCTGCCACCGCCTGACGCGGTTTTGCGGCTGATCCCTTGAGCAGCGGCGCGAAGAACGCGCCCAGCCCGGCGGTGGCCGTCAGCGGCAGGACGTTGGCGACGTACTGGTCCGGGCGGACCACCACCACAACACCGCTGCGGTCCAGGCCGCGGAGGTCGAAGATGTCGGCGTTCGGGTCGGTGCCGTAGACCTTTTCGTAGTCCGTCAGCTTGAACGGTCCCACAGATGGCTTGAAGACGGCAGGGACCGCGCCAATGTCCAGCCCGGTGTGCGGCTGCTGGTAGATCACCTTCAGGTCGAACCATGCGTCCGGATCAGCGCCCGATGGCGTTGCGGCCAGCGGTGATTCCGGCGCCTTCGCAAACCACTCGGCGAGCTTGTCCGTAGCCGAGTCGGTACCCGGCAGGGAGGCGTCGGCAAAGACGTAGATCCGCCAGCGGCCGTCAGCCGTGGCGTGGTGGCCGAGGTGGATGGGGTTGGTGTCGGCAACGCGCACCACGGGTGCGGACTTGAAGCGCTTGCCCACCGGGAAGCCTGCCGCCAGCGCCTGGTGGTCGCTGCTGCCGACAATCAGGGACGGCGCATACTGGGTCATGAACCCGGCCGGGAACTCGGCCGTGCGCACGTAGAAGTCCTCCAGATCGGAGGGGTGCTCAAAGTCCTCGGGCTTCTTGGCCATCATGGATGACCATTCCTTGTCGAAGTCGATGAGGTTCCTGGCCACCACCTGGCGTTCTTCGGAGTAGGTGGTCAACAGGCTCTCGGGGCTGCGGCCTTCCAGGACGTGCCCCAGTTTCCAGGCGATATTGAAGCCGTCCTGCATGGACACGTTCATGCCCTGGCCGGCCTTGGCACTGTGGGTATGGCAGGCGTCCCCGGTGATGAACACGCGCGGGGTGCGGGTGCCGCGGTCCTCCGGCAGGACGTCGTCGAACCTGTCCGTGAGCCGGTGGCCCACCTCGTAGACGCTGTGCCAGGCCACGTTGCGCACGTCCAGGGTGTAGGGGTGCAGGATCTCGTTGGCCTTGCGGATGATGTCGTCGATGCTGGTGTTCCGGACTGCGTGATGGGTTGCGGGGTCCACCTCGCCCAGGTCCACGTACATGCGGAAGAGGTGCCCGCCTTCGCGCGGAATGAGCAGGATGCTGCCCTTTTCGCCCTGGATGGCACATTTGGTGCGGATGTCCGGGAAGTCGGTGACGGCGAGGGTATCCATCACTCCCCAGGCGTGGTTGGCCTGGTCGCCGGCGAGCGTGCAGCCGATCGCCTGGCGCACCTTGCTGCGGGCACCGTCCGCGCCCACCACGTACTTGGCGCGCACAATGCGCTGCTGCCCCTCATTGGGTCCGGCGGTGTGCCGCAGCGTCACCGTCACCGGATATTCGCCAGCGCCGGTGACCTCAAGGCCTTCGAAGTCGTAGCCGTAGTCGGGCTTCAGGCGGCTCGGCGAGTTGGCGGCAAACTCCGCGAAGTAGTCCAGGACGCGGGCCTGGTTCACGATAAGGTGCGGGAATTCACTGATGCCGGTCTCGTCATCCACAGCCCGGGCGGCACGGATGATGTTGGCGTGGTTGGCCGGGTCCGGTTTCCAGAAGGCCATCTCCGTAATCCGGTAGGCCTCGGCGATGATGCGCTCGGCGAAGCCGAAAGCCTGGAAGGTTTCCACGCTGCGGGCCTGGATGCCATCGGCCTGGCCAATGGCGAGCCGTCCCGGCCGTCGCTCGATGATGCGCGTGGTGACGTTCGGGAACATGGACAGCTGCGCGGCCGCGAGCATGCCGGCGGGTCCTGTGCCGACAATCAGCACGTCAACCTCGTCCGGAAGTTCCTCAGGACGGTTAAGGCCGACGCCGGCGGCGGGCTTAACCCGCGGGTCACCGGATACGTAGCCGTGGTGGTGGAACTGCACGGGATTTTCCTCACTTCGTTGTGGATGACCGCTCGGTCAAGCTGTTCTATATCAGAACAAGACATTCGATTATCGAAAACTTGGATGGTGCTTCCACTGTACGCTCCGTGTGATCCAGGCGACAAGTGCCGCCTTTGAGCGGAAGATTCCCCTTGGATTTCCGGGGTTGACGAACCTGGGGGATCGGTGGATAGTGATCGTATACGATTTGATACCTAATGAGGAGAAGGCTTTGGAGCTCGTCAACGGCGACACCCTCGCAGCAGCCCGCAAGGTGGTCGCGGTGCACATCAACTACCCCAGCCGGGCCGCCCAGCGGGGCCGAACCCCGGAGCAGCCTTCCTACTTCCTGAAGCCGTCCAGCTCGCTGGCCCTCAGCGGCAGTGCGGTGGAGCGGCCGGCTGGCTGCGAGCTCCTCGGCTACGAGGGCGAGATCGCCCTGGTCATCGGCAAGGCTGCACGCCGGGTCGGCATCGAAGACGCGTGGAGCCACGTCGGAGCCGTCACGGCCAGCAACGACCTCGGCGTGTACGACCTGCGGTACGCGGACAAGGGCTCCAACGTCCGGTCCAAGGGCGGGGACGGGTTCACACCCGTGGGCCCGGCACTGATTCCGGCAGACGCCGTCGACCCTACAAAGCTGCGCATCCGCACCTGGCACAACGGCGGCCTTGTCCAGGACGACACCACCGAAGACCTGCTTTTTCCATTTGCCCGGCTCGTCGCGGACCTGTCGCAGCTGCTCACCCTTGAGGAGGGGGACATCATCCTCACCGGAACTCCGGCCGGCGCCTCCGTCGCCAAGCCCGGCGACGTCCTCGAAGTTGAGGTAAGTACGGTCGACGGCGGCCTCACCACCGGGCGACTGGTCACCACCGTTGAGGAAGGCACGACGGCGTTCGCGGACTTCGGCGCGCAGCCCAAGGTTGATGACGTACAGCGGGAAGAAGCCTACGGCTCCCGCGAAGCCGCCGGGCTCGCACCAGTCGGCAACGCACCCGAGGCAACTGGCGCCGTCGTGCCTGCCCTCTCCCCCGAGCTGAAAGCCAAGCTCGAATCCGTCGCGACGGCTACGCTGTCGTCCCAGATGCGGAAGCGTGGCCTGAACAACGTCAGCATCGACGGGCTGCAGGGCACCCGCCCGGACCGCAAAGTGGTGGGCCTGGCCCGGACCCTGCGCTACGTGCCCAACCGCGAGGATCTGTTCAAGACCCACGGCGGCGGGTTCAACGCCCAGAAGAAGGCGATCGACTCCGTCAACGAGGGCGAGATCCTGGTCATGGAAGCCCGCGGCGAGAAGGGCACCGGCACCGTGGGCGACATCCTGGCCCTGCGCGCCCAGGTCCGCGGCGCCGCGGCCATCATCACCGACGGCGGGGTCCGCGACTTCACCGCCGTAGCTGACCTGGAAATGCCCACCTGGTTCGCCAATCCCCACCCCGCGGTTCTGGGGCGCCGCCACATCCCCTGGGACACGGACATCACCATCGCCTGCGGCGGCGCCACGGTGCAGCCTGGCGACATCATCGTGGCCGATGCTGACGGAATCCTCGTGATCCCGCCGGCCATCGCCGAAGAACTCGCCGACGACTGCATCCAGCAGGAAAAGGAAGAAGCCTTCATCTTCGAAATGGTCAGGCAGGGCAACAGCGTGGACGGCCTCTACCCGATGAACGCCGAATGGCAGGCCAAATATCAGGAATGGGAAAGGCAACGCTGATGACTGAGACAGCATTGACCGGCGCGCCGGAGCTCTCCGACGCCCCCGCGGGCAGCAAGGCCGAGCAGGCCTACCGGGCCGTGAAGGCCCGGATCGTGGAGGGTGCCTACACACCTGGCTACCGGCTGGTCCTCGGTTCGATCGCGAAGGATCTTGGCTTCAGCGTGGTCCCCGTCCGGGAAGCGATCCGCCGGTTGGAGGCCGAGGGGCTGGTGACGTTTGAACGGAACGTCGGCGCCACCGTGGCCGGGATCGATCCCACCGAATACCTCTACACCATGCAGACCCTCAGCATCGTCGAAGGCGCCGCCACTGCATTGTCCGCACCGCTGATCGATGCAGCAGCCATCGCGCGGGCGCGGGCCGTGAACGAGGAAATGCGCGAGTGCCTGCACCACTTCGATCCCGTCCGGTTCACGCAGCTCAACCAGGACTTCCACAGCGTCCTGTTCGAGCAGTGCCCCAACCCGCACATCCTGGACCTCGTCCACCGCGGCTGGAACCGGCTCGCATCCCTCCGGTCCTCCACGTTCCGCTTTGTCCCCGGCCGTGCCCGCGAGTCCGTGGACGAACACGAAAACCTGCTCCAGCTCATCGAAACAGGAGCCGACGCAGACACGATCGAAAAAGCCGCCCGCCAGCACCGGGCGGCCACCCTTGACGCCTACCTCGCGCAAACCCGTTAGCAAGAACAGCCCAGCAAAGGACTTCAACGATGACGACCTCCACGGAAACCTCCAAGCATTACGTCCCGCAGGACCTGCCCACGCACATCAAGCACTACATCAACGGCCAGTTTGTTGACTCGGTCTCCGGCAAAACCTTCGACGTGCTGGACCCGGTGTCCAACCGGAACTACGCCACCGCCGCTGCCGGGCAGAAGGAGGACATCGAGCTCGCCGTCGCCGCCGCCCGCGAAGCCTTCACCAACGGCCCGTGGCCGAAGATGAAGCCCCGCGAACGCGCCCGCGTCCTGAACAAAATCGCCGACGCCGTCGAGGCCCAGGAAGCCCGCCTCGCCGAACTCGAGACCTTCGACACCGGCCTGCCCATCACCCAGGCCAAGGGCCAGGCACTCCGCGCGGCCGAAAACTTCCGCTTCTTCGCCGACCTGATCGTTGCCCAGTTCGACGACGCCATGAAGGTCCCCGGCTCGCAGATCAACTACGTGAACCGCAAGCCGATCGGTGTCGCCGGGCTCATCACGCCGTGGAACACCCCGTTTATGCTCGAGTCCTGGAAACTCGCCCCGGCCCTGGCGACGGGCAACACCGTGGTCCTCAAGCCGGCCGAGTTCACCCCGCTCTCCGCGTCCCTGTGGGCCACCATCTTCAAGGAAGCCGGCCTGCCGGACGGCGTCTTCAACCTGGTCAACGGCCTGGGCGAGGAAGCCGGCGACGCCCTGGTCAAGCACCCGGACGTTCCCCTGATCTCCTTCACCGGCGAGACCACCACCGGCCAGACGATTTTCCGCAACGCCGCCGCCAACCTCAAGGGCCTCTCCATGGAGCTCGGCGGCAAGTCCCCCTGCGTTGTGTTCGCCGACGCCGACCTGGACGCCGCGATCGACTCAGCCCTGTTCGGCGTCTTCTCCCTCAACGGCGAACGCTGCACCGCCGGCTCCCGCATCCTCGTCGAGCGCGCCATTTACGACGAGTTCTGCGAGAAGTACGCCGCCCGGGCCAGGAACATCGTGGTGGGTGATCCCCACGATCCCAAGACCCAGGTGGGCGCCCTGGTCCACCCGGAGCACTACGAGAAGGTGGCATCCTACGTGGAGATCGGCAAGTCCGAAGGCCGGCTCCTGGCCGGCGGCGGCCGCCCCGACCACCTGCCCGAAGGCAACTACATCGCACCCACGGTGTTTGCCGACGTCGCACCCGACGCCCGGATCTTCCAGGAGGAAATCTTCGGGCCGGTCGTGGCGATCACCCCCTTCGAGAACGACGACGAGGCCCTCGCCCTGGCGAACAACACCAAGTACGGCCTGGCCGCTTACATCTGGACGCAGAACCTGACCCGCGCGCACAACTTCTCGCAGAACGTCGAGGCCGGCATGGTGTGGCTGAACAGCCACAACGTCCGCGACCTGCGCACCCCGTTCGGCGGCGTGAAGGCTTCCGGCCTGGGCCACGAAGGGGGCTACCGCTCCATCGACTTCTACACCGACCAGCAGGCCGTGCACATCACCCTCGGCCCGGTTCATACTCCTAAGTTCGGCCACACCCCCGCATCCGGCGCCTAACCCAACTAGCTCGCATTTGTTGTCGTTTTGGCGCCTCAAAACGGCATCTACTGCCAGTCAGTTGGGAAAGATACCCCCTTTCAAAGAAGAGAGAACACCATGAGCAACCCCTTCACCGGCCCAATCCCCACCCCCACCGTCCCGGCTCCGGACATCGTCCGCTGCGCCTACATGGAAATCGTGGTCACCGACCTCGCCAAATCGCGTGAGTTCTACGTGGACCTCCTGGGCCTGCACGTCACCGAAGAAGACGAGAACGCGATCTACCTGCGGTCCCTGGAGGAGTTCATCCACCACAACCTGGTGCTCCGCAAGGGACCCGTCGCCGCCGTCGCCGCGTTCGCCTACCGGGTGAAGTCCCCTGCCGAGGTGGACGCCGCCGAGGCTTACTACCGCGAGTTGGGGTGCCGGGTGGAGCGGCGCAAGGAAGGCTTCACCAAGGGCGTGGGCGACTCGGTCCGGGTCGAGGACCCGCTGGGCTTCCCGTACGAGTTCTTCTACGAGGTGGAGCACGTGGAGCGCCTCACCCAGCGCTACGACCTCTACTCCGCCGGCGAACTGGTCCGCCTGGACCACTTCAACCAGGTCACCCCGGACGTGCCCCGCGGCCGCAAGTACCTCGAGGGCCTCGGCTTCCGCGTCTCCGAGGACATCAAGGACTCCGACGGCGTCACGTACGCCGCGTGGATGCACCGCAAGCAGACCGTGCACGACACCGCATTGACCGGCGGCGACGGCCCGCGCATGCACCACGTCGCGTTCGCCACGCACGAGAAGCACAACATCATCCAGATCTGCGACAAGATGGGCGCGCTGCGGATCAGCGACCGAATTGAGCGCGGCCCCGGCCGGCACGGCGTGTCCAACGCGTTCTACCTCTACATCCTGGACCCGGACGGCCACCGCATCGAGATCTACACCCAGGACTACTACACCGGGGATCCCGACAACCCCACCATCACCTGGGATGTCCACGACAACCAGCGCCGCGACTGGTGGGGCAACCCCGTGGTCCCGTCCTGGTACACCGAGGCCTCCCTGGTCCTGGACCTCGACGGCAACCCCCAGCCGGTCATCGAACGCACCGACGCCTCCGAAATGGCAGTGACGGTGGGCGCCGACGGCTTCTCCTACACGCGCAAGCCCGGCGAGGGCCCGGATGTGGCGGACCGCACCGGCTTCAAGCTGGGAGCACAGGTCTGACCCATGCTGGAGCCGACGACGATTGAGGCCATCGCGGACGAACTGGTGGAAGCCGGCCGCACCCGCACCCCTGTTCCACTGCTGACGGCCCGGTATCCGGGCATGACGGTGGAGGACTCCTACGCGGTCCAGCAGCTCTGGCGGCGCCGCAACGAGGAAGCGGGCCGGACCCTGGTGGGGCGCAAGATCGGCCTCACGTCCAAGGCCATGCAGGCCGCCACCGGCATCACCGAACCGGACTACGGCGCCATCTTCGACGACATGGTGCTGGACACCGGCTGCTCCGTCGAGTGGGACCGGTACACGCATCCGCGCGTGGAGGTGGAGCTCGCGTTCGTGTTGAAGGACGGGCTCAAGGGTCCCGGCGTGACCATCTTCGACGTCCTGAAGGCCACCGACTACGTGGTTCCGGCCCTCGAAATCCTGGACTCCAGGATTGAGATGGAGGGCCGGACCATCGTGGACACCATCTCCGATAACGCCGCGATGGGAGCCATGGTGATCGGCGGAAACCCGGTCAAGCCCGACGCCGTGGACCTGCGCTGGGTCTCGGCCATCCTCTACAAGAACCAGACCGTGGAGGAAACCGGTGTGGCCGCCGGGGTCCTGGACCACCCGGCCAACGGGGTCCACTGGCTGGCCAACAAGATCGCCGCCCACGGCGACGCCCTGAAGGCCGGGGACATCATCCTCGCCGGCTCCTTCACCCGGCCCATGTGGGTCTACAAGGGCGACACCGTCCACGCCGACTACGGCCCCCTGGGGAGCGTGACATGCCGCTTCGAATAACGGACACCTTCCGGGACGCCCTCGCTGCGCAAAAGGGCGGGGCAGGCCGGCCGCTGGCCGGCATGTGGGTCTGCTCCGGCAGTCCCCTGATCGCCGAACTGTGCGCCGGATCCGGCCTGGACTGGCTGCTGGTGGACGCCGAACACAGCCCCAACGGGCTCGAGTCCATCCTGGCCCAGCTCCAGGCCATCTACGGCTACCCCGTACACACCCTGGTCCGGCCGCCGGTCAACGACACCGTGGTCATCAAGCAGTACCTGGACCTGGGCGTGCAGAACCTGCTCATCCCCATGGTCAACTCCGTCGCCGAGGCCGAAGCCGCGGTGGCAGCGACCCGGTATCCGCCGCAGGGCGTCCGCGGCGTGGGTTCCGCTTTGGCGAGGGCGGCGCGGTGGAACCGGGTCCCGGACTACCTGGCGCGCGCCAACGAGACCATCAGCGTCACCGTCCAGATCGAATCCACCGCCGCCGTGGAAGCCGTAGAGGACATCTTGAAAGTCGACGGCGTGGACGCCGTCTTCGTCGGGCCCTCCGACCTCGCCGCCTCGATGGGCCTGCTCGGCCAGCAGGACCACCCCGAGGTGCGCGCCGCCGTCGAACACTGCCTCGCAGCTGCCAAGGCGGCCGGGAGACCCGCGGGGGTCAACGCCTTCAACCCCGACACCGCCCGCCACTACCTCGACCACGGCGCCAACTTCATCCTGGTCGGCGCCGACGTCGCCCTCCTCGCGAGGGGCTCCGAAGCCCTCGCCGCCCAATACGTCCCCAAAGGCGACATCAAGCCAACCGACGGCGGCACCTCCGCCAGCTACTAACCCCAACTGACTCGCAGTTGTTGTCGTTCTGACGCCTGAAAACGACAACAACTGCCAGTCAGTTGCGCCTCAGAATGGTGAGAGGGCGGGCGCCCACGCCGGCTCTGATGTCGCCACCCCCCCTCGAGCGCTGGCGCAGCCTGAAGACCCGGGGGCAGGATGGGGTGATGGCCGCCAACCTGGACATTCCTCCCTCGTTCTACGGGGAACTGATCACGAGCACCACCCGTGTTGTGACCTGGAACGTCTGGGGCCGGTACGGGCCGTGGCAGGAACGCGAAGAAGCCATCGTGGCCACCCTGAAGCAGGCCGGCCCGGACATCGTCGTGCTCGCCGAGTCGTGGGCCCGGGACAATGACAGCCAGTGCGCCCGGCTTGCCAGGCCGCTCGGTCTCCCCCACCACGCCTTCAACGGCGTCCCGGCCCAGGAGGACGAGTCTGCGCTCTCGGGCGTCGGGGTGATGTCCCGCTGGCCCATCTCATCCTCGGCCAGCCTGGCCTTCGGCAGCCTCCGCGTCCAGTTTGCCAGGGTCGACGGTCCGCGTGGGCCACTCCAGGTCTACGGCGTGGTCATGGATGCCTGGTGGCTCGACGAAAGCCAAGCAAGGCAGGACGCGGTCCGGGGCCTCTTGCAGCATCTGCACAAATCCCAGGATGACCGAACCCCCATGATTGTCTGCGGCGACTTCAACGCGGACCCGGACAGTGACGAGATGCGCCTGATGACCGGCCGGGCCGCGGCACCGGTCCAAGGGTTGTCCTTCTACGACGCGTGGGACTTCGCCGCAGTGGGCGGCCGCGGCAGTACGTGGTCCAACGCAAATCCCTGGGCCACACAGCTGCTGTGGCCGGACCGGCGGATCGACTACATCTTCAGCGCCGCCCCACGCCGCGGCGGGGCCGGCCATCCGGTGGCGGCCGCACTGATTGCGACCGAACCGGTGCAGGGCACCTACCCGTCGGACCACTTCGGGGTCCAGGCCGATCTCCGCTACTGACACGCTGCGCACCCGTTCGCTCCGCGTCAAGGGTCCTGCGCTCAACGACAAGAGACCAGGCCAACGCTCCCACCACACTAAGAGGAACCCGCTATGCCGCCCGGCTGGCGTCGCTGCCTACTCGAAGTGGAGTATCCCGTGGAAACCTATGACGCGCTGTTGGCTTCAATCTCGGCCGCCCCCGGCCAGGACAGCCGGACCATCTTCAACCCGGCAACAGGCGAAGCGGTGGGAGAGGCCCCGGTCCACACCCTCGAATACCTGGAGGAGGCCGTGGCCGATGCCGTCGCCACCCAGCCCGCCTGGGCTGCGCTGGGCCACGACGCCCGGTCCGCCGCGCTCCTGAAAGCAGCCGACGCCGTCGAACGCTCCGCCGAGGAGCTCGCCCAACTGCTCTCCCGCGAGCAGGGCAAACCGCTTAACGGCCCCAACGCCCGCTTCGAAGTGGGCGCCTGCGCCGCCTGGCTGCGCAACACCGCAACCACCGTCCTCGAACCCGAAACCATCGTGGACGACGGGGAAACCCGCGCCGAACTGCACTACAAGCCGATCGGCGTCGTCGCTGCCATCGGCCCGTGGAACTGGCCCATGATGATCGCCGTCTGGCAGATCGCGCCTGCCCTGCGGATGGGCAACACCGTGGTGGTCAAGCCCTCCGGCAACACCCCGCTGTCCGTCCTCGCCCTGGTCAAGGTCCTCAATGAGGAACTCCCCGAGGGCGTCCTCTCGGTGGTTTCCTGCGGCCGCGAAGTGGGCGCCCGACTCACGGAGCATCCCGCCATCGGCAAGGTCATGTTCACCGGCTCCACCGCCGCCGGCCGCGCCATCATCAAGTCCTCCGCGGATACGGTCAAGCGCCTCACCCTGGAACTCGGTGGCAACGATGCCGGCATCGTCCTGCCCGACGCCGACCCGAAGGCCATCGCCGGGGACCTCTTCTGGGGTGCCTTCCTCAACACCGGCCAGACCTGCGCCGCGCTGAAGCGCCTCTACGTGCACGACGACATCTATGACGCCGTCTGCGAGGAGCTCACCGCCGTCGCCAGGGCCATGCCGATGGGCAACGGCCTGGACGAAAACAACGTCCTGGGCCCGCTGCAGAACAAGGCCCAGTACGACGTCGTCGCGAACCTTGTGGAGGCAGCTAAGGCTTCCGGAGCACGCGTCCTCGTGGGTGGGAACCCGGATCCCGGACAGCCCGGCTACTTCTACCCCACCACCCTGGTGGCAGACATCGACAACGACAACCCGCTCGTCGCCGAAGAGCAGTTCGGCCCCGCACTGCCGATCATCCGCTACAGCACGGTTGATGAGGCCGTGGAGAAAGCCAACGCGCTCGACGTCGGACTTGGCGCCTCCGTCTGGTCCTCCGACCGCGAGGCGGCCCGGGAGGTCGCCGCCCGGATCCAGGCAGGCACCGTTTGGATCAACCGCCACGGCGCTGTGGACCCGCGGATACCATTTGGCGGCGCCAAGCAGTCCGGCTACGGTTTGGAATTTGGCGTCGAAGGCCTCAAGCACCTCGGGGTGCCGCAGGTCATCAACGGCTGAGTCTGTCCACGGCGGAAGTGGATACGGGAGCCTGGCACGCCGCGCGGCAGTGCCGGGCTCCCGTTGCTGTCCGGGGTTACCCCATGGCGGGAGCGGCGGAGGTCCGGCCGGCCAGCTGCCGCCGGGCCCAGCGGGCAAGCTTCTTGCCCTTGCCTTTCCACCAGTTGTCCTCGTCCTTGTCGTGGTGCAGCCTGAAGATGATCGCCACCAGCACGAACATCCCCATCACCACGTCCACCCAGGACGCCAGCACCAGCGCGATAAGGACAGTGACACCATTGGCGATGATGGACGGGACGGCCAGGGTCCGGAAGACGGTGCTGGCCACCCATCGGCGGTGAGACCGTGGAACGGACAATGCCCGCACCATGTCGAAGCAGACGCACACCACCACAATGGTCTGCCCGAGCGCGAGCATCAGCTGTCCGGGCACCGATCCGCTGAACGCGGCCACCACCTGCATTCCCGGGCTCATGGCCGGGCCTTACCGAAACCACACATGGAAAACCCCCAGAAACTTCGAACCACTGCTGATCCAGCGGTGGTTCCATTGAAGTTTCCGGGGGCTACAGGAACACGAGTAGTCAGTACTCTATTTTTTACCGGCCCGGAAGAGCAGTACTTATTGCCCGATCGCCCTCGGCCGCCACAGGACAACAGCCTGCGACCTTGGCCGGGGGCGCTGGCCACGCGCCAGGCTCACCACGTCACCGGCCGCGCCCGCGGCGAAAATGCGGGAGTCGAACGGCTGCGGGCGGCGCCCAAGTTCTTCGGTGAGTTCGGCAACGCGCATCTGCAGGGCTGCCACCTGGTTTTCGAGTTCCAGGATCCGTTTGATCCCCTCCAGGGACACGCCTTCCTGGGACAGCCGCTGCACCTCTCGCAGCATGTTGACGTCCCGCTGCGAGTACCGGCGCGACTTCCCCGGCGCCCGGCTGGGCTTGACGATGCCCAGCCGGTCATACTGCCGAAGCGTCTGCGGGTGCATGTCCGCGAGTTCAGCAGCCACGGAAATCACGAAGATGGGCTGGTCGGCGTTGATGTCCACGGCACACCTCCCCTGCTAAAGCCGGGCCTTGGCGGCAAGGCCCTCCCGGACGTCGGCGCCCGAGGTCGCCTCGGCGAAGGCCTTGACGGCGGCCTCGGCTTCCTTGCTCAGGTTTTTGGGAACGGCGACGTCGATGGTCACCAGCAGGTCGCCGGTCGCCTTCGAGGTCTTCACGCCTTTGCCCTTGACCCGCAGGGTCCGGCCCGACGGCGTCCCGGCCGGAACGCGGACCCGCACCTTTTCGCCGTCGATGGTAGGCACCTCGATGTCGGCACCCAAAGCAGCCTCCGGGAAGGTGACCGGCACGTGGATGCGGAGGTTGTCGCCGTCGCGCGTGTAGAACGGGTGCGGCTGGACAGAGACGCTGACCACCAGGTCGCCGTTGCCGGCCGGGCCGGGCTGACCCTTGCCGCGGACCCGCACCTTCTGGCCGTCCTTGATGCCGGCGGGAACGCGGACGTCGATGACGTCGCCGCTCGCCTCCCGCAGGCCAATCGTGGTGCCCCGGATCGCGCCTGCGAAGGAGATGCTGGTGCTCGCGGTTCGGTCGGCGCCCTTCTGCGGTGCGCGCTGGAAGCCGGTCTGGCCGAAGCCGCCGCCGAAGAGGTCGGCGAACTCGGGCGGGATACCGCCCGAGGACGGGTTGAATCCGCCCGCGTGACGGCCGGTGTTGCCCGTGAAGAGGCCGCCGAAGAGGTCCTCGAATCCGCCGTTGCCGGCACCGGCGCTGCCGGGAGCAAACCGGGCGCCGCCGCCCATCGCCCGGATGGCGTCGTACTGCTGGCGCTCATCGGGATCCGAGAGCACCGAGTAGGCCTCGGAAATGTCCTTGAACTTCTTCTCGGAAGCAGTGTTCCCCGGATTCTTGTCAGGGTGGTGCTCGCGGGCCAGCTTCCGGTAAGCCTTCTTGATATCGGCGTCGGAAGCGTCCTTGGCAACACCAAGGATCTTGTAAAAGTCCTTGTCCACCCAATCCTGGCTAGCCAATGGCGTTTCCTTTCAAAAGTTATGGGTCGGTGGTTGAGCCCGTCGAAACCACGCTTCGGCAGGCTCAACCACCGGGGTAATGCTACGCAGGAACGGCGACGATGACCTGGGCTGCGCGGAGGACGCGTTCTCCTGACTTGTAGCCGGAGCGGAGCACCTGGCTGACGGTGTCAACCTCGATGTCCTCGCCGGGCTGCTGGATCAGGGCCTCGTGGATGGTCGGGTCGAACTCCACGCCGGTCTCGTCGATGCGGGTCAGGCCGTAGGTCTTCAGCGCGTTCTCCAGCTTGGTGGCGATCGCGGCGAAGGGACCGTCGGCGAGGTCGCCGTGCTGCCGCGCGGCGTCGACGTCGTCCAGCACCGGAAGCAGGGCGTTCAGGACGCCGATGACGGCCATTTCCCCTGCCACGGCGCGGTCGCGTTCGACGCGCTTGCGGTAGTTGACGTACTCGGCCTGCAGGCGGAGGAGGTCGTTCTTCAGCTCGGCTGCCTCAGCGCTGGATGTACCCTGGGCCACGGATTCCGCCGCGGGCACTTCCATGCCGTTGAGGATTTCCTCGGCCTGGGCCAGTGCGTCGCCGTCCGAGTCCGTTGCCCCGGCGCCGGCGGCTGTGTTGCCGCCTTCAGAGTGCCCGCCCTCCGGGTGCCGGGCCTGCCCGGTCACCGGGTCAACCTTGCGGTTGTCCCGGATGACCGGCTCGCCGTTCTGACCGCGCTCCTGTCCGGTGGAAGTGTGCTCTTCCTCGTTACCGTGGTGCGGCATGGCTACTTCTTCGCTTCGTCTTCGTCGATGATTTCGGCGTCGACGATGTCTTCATCCGAAGAACCCGCCTGGCCGCCGGCCGGGGCGCCTTCGGCACCTGCAGCACCGGTGGCGCCGTCCGGCGACCCTGCCTGCGAGTAGATGGCCTCGCCCAGCTTGGTCTGGGAAGCCTGCAGCTTCTCGAAGGCGGACTTCACCGCAGCGTCGTCGGTACCTTCGAGGGCCTTCTTGAGATCGTCGACGTCGGTCTGGACCTCGGTCTTGACCTCTTCAGGCAGCTTGTCGGCGTTGTCGGCGATGAGCTTGTCCACGGAGTAGGCGAGCTGCTCTGCGGAGTTGCGGGTGTCGGTTGCCTCGCGGCGGGCCTTGTCCTCGGCTGCGTGCTCCTCGGCGTCACGGACCATGCGGTCGATGTCTTCCTTGGACAGTGCGGTGCCGCCGGTGATGGTCATGGACTGTTCCTTGCCGGTGCCCTTGTCCTTGGCGGAGACGTGGACGATGCCGTTGGCGTCGATGTCGAAGGTGACCTCGATCTGCGGGATGCCGCGCGGCGCCGGGGCGATGCCGGTCAGTTCGAACGTGCCCAGCGGCTTGTTGTCGCGGGTGAACTCACGCTCGCCCTGGAAGACCTGGATGGCCACGGACGGCTGGTTGTCGTCTGCGGTGGTGAAGGTCTCGGACCGCTTGGTGGGGATAGCCGTGTTGCGCTCGATCAGGTGCGTCATGACGCCACCCTTGGTTTCGATGCCGAGGGACAGCGGGGTGACGTCGATCAGGAGGACGTCCTTGCGCTCACCCTTCAGCACACCGGCCTGCAGGGCTGCACCAACGGCCACAACCTCGTCCGGGTTCACACCCTTGTTCGGCTCCTTGCCGCCGGCCAGTTCCTTGACCAGCTCGGAGACGGCGGGCATACGGGTGGAACCACCGACCAGCACGATGTGGTTGATGTCGGAGAGCTTGATGCCGGCTTCCTTGATGACGTCGTGGAACGGCTTCTTGGTGCGCTCGAGCAGGTCCTTGGTGAGGTCCTGGAACTTGGCGCGGGTCAGCTGCTCGTCCAGGTGGACCGGGCCGTCGGGGGTGACGGACAGGTACTGGAGGGAGACATTGGTGCTGGTGGAGGAGGAGAGTTCCTTCTTGGCCTGCTCGGCAGCTTCGCGGAGGCGCTGCAGGGCGATCTTGTCCTTGGACAGGTCGATGCCCTTGACCTTGAGCTGGTTCAGCAGGTAGTCAACGACGCGCTGGTCCCAGTCGTCGCCGCCGAGGCGGTTGTCACCGGCGGTGGCGCGCACCTGGATGGTGGAGAAGTTGTCTTCGTCCTTGCCGACTTCCAGCAGGGAGACGTCGAAGGTACCGCCACCGAGGTCGAAGACCAGGATGAGTTCGTCTTCCTTGCCCTTGTCCAGGCCGTAGGCGAGTGCTGCGGCGGTGGGCTCGTTGACGATGCGCAGGACGTTCAGGCCGGCGATTTCGCCGGCTTCCTTGGTGGCCTGGCGCTCGGCGTCGTTGAAGTAGGCCGGGACGGTGATGACCGCGTCGGTGACCTTTTCACCCAGGTAGGACTCGGCGTCGTTCTTCAGCTTCATGAGGATACGCGCGGAGATTTCCTGCGGGGTGTACTTCTTGCCGTCGATGTCCACCTTCCAGTCGGTGCCCATGTGGCGCTTGACGGACGCGATGGTGCGCTCGATGTTGTTGACGGCCTGGCGCTTGGCGATCTCGCCAACCAGGACCTCGCCGGACTTGGAGAACGCAACAACCGACGGCGTGGTGCGGCCACCCTCGGCGTTGGCAATAACGGTGGGCTCGCCACCTTCGAGAACGGAGACGACGGAGTTGGTGGTTCCGAGGTCGATACCTACTGCACGTGACATGTGTTGCTTCCTTCTTTCCTTGGAAACTGGTTGGCGCCCGCTAATTGAGCGTTCTGCACTCAACTTTACTCAGGGCGTTCACGATGTCAATCCAAAGTTGAGTCGAGTGCGCTCAACTTATTCTTCCTATCCGCTGAAGTTGGCTGCAATGGCGCGGTTTTTGGGCACAAAGAAGCCCGACGGCGGTTCTCCGTTTCGCTCCTGGAGAACCGGCCGCCGGGCTGCTTCGACGGTGCGGAGGCTTAGCGTTCGGCGTCAGGGTCGCCATGCAGGGGGCCTCGTTCCTCGGCCGTGGTGTTGACCTGGCCGTCCGTCAGCCGCTCCCGAATGCCGTCTTCCGCGGTTTCGCCTGCCGACTCGACGGAGCCGTCGCCATAGTCACTGTCCCCGTACTGGCCGCCTTCGCCCTCCAGGCCGGGGGCACTGCCAGCCGCCCGGGCTTCCTCGCCGGGGATTTCCGGGTTCTCAGTCATAAGGCATCTCTCCCTTGAGTTCCGCGTCCATCCGGACGCACTGGCAGTTTACCCAGCGGGGTTTTGCGCGAACAGGGGACAGGCCTTGCGTCACGGAGAGCCCGCTTTTAGCCCTGACGGATCGGCTCAGGCCCGGAAACATGGGGCTTCGTCGCCCTTCGTCGGCCAAAAGGGTGCCCTCACGGCCCCGAACAGTGCACTCCAGATACGACCCCGCGGGCAATAAGCTCCTCGGTGGCCGCAGCAGGGCTGAACTTCAGCGGCTGGAGACTTCCTCCAAGGGCTCGACGCCGGGCCGCCGCGCCGCGCTCCCGCCGCTCGCGCGGCCCAGCCTACTGGGCCACCAGATCCCGGGTCCGATGTCGTAGGCCAGGGCGGGCACCAGCAGCGAGCGCACCAGCACCGTGTCCAGCAGCACGCCGAAGGCCACGATGAAGGCCAACTGCACCAAGAACATGATGGGGATGACGCCCAGCGCCGCGAACGTTGCCGCCAGGACCACCCCGGCGGAGGTGATCACCCCGCCGGTCACGACCAGGCCGCGGAGGATACCGGGCTTTGTGCCGTGCTTGAGCGACTCCTCGCGGACGCGGCTCATCAGGAAGATGTTGTAGTCCACGCCCAGGGCCACCAGGAAGACGAAGCCGAAGAGGGGGACGGTGGCGTCTGCCCCCGGGAAACCCAGGACTTCGTTGAAGACGAGGGCCGAGACACCCATGGCGGCGCCGTACGAAAGCACCACGGAGAGCACCAGCAGGACCGGAGCCACCACGGAGCGCAGGAGCAGCATGAGGATGAACAGGATCACCACCAGGACCACGGGGATGATAATCACCAGGTCGCGCTGGGCGGTGGTGTTGGTATCCAGGGCGGTCGCGGTCACGCCGCCCACCAGCGCGGTGGCGTCCACTGCCTTGACGTCCGCGCGCAGTGCCTTCACTGATTCCTCGGCCTCCAGCGAGTCCGCGGCCGAGTCCAGCGTGGCGTTGATGAGGACCTTGCCTTCGCGGACGTCAGGTGCGCCGGGAGCCCCGGGCGCTCCGGTGATGGGCACGCCGCCCTCGGCCAGCAGGTAGGCATCGCCGACTCCGTCGGCCGCCTTCACCGCGTCCAGCACCTCCTGCGCCTTGCCTTCGTCCGCAACCACGACGGCGGGGCTGCCGCTGCCGGCGTCGTAATGGCGGGCGAGTGCGTCCTGCCCGTCCACGGCGTTGGAGTCCGTCAGGATGACGTCCGTCTGCGGGACGCCGTTGGCCTTCAGCTCCAGGAGGCCGGCCGACGCTGCGACGAGCAGCAGGACCGACGCAACCCAGATTGTCCGGGGCCTCCGCCGGACCAGGGAACCGGTGGCCCGCCAGAGCCCCTTCTGGCCTTCCAGTCCGGTGACGAGCCCGGGTTCGAGTTCTTCGGCGGGCAGCAGTTTGGGCCGGAATGGCCAGAACGCCGCGCGCCCCAGGAGGCCCATCAGGGCGGGCAGCAGGGTCAGTGCCGCGAACAGCGCACAGAGGATACCGGCAGCAGCCACGGGCCCCAGCGCCTTGTTGGAGTTGAGGTCCGAGAAGAGCAGGCACAGCAGGGCGATGATCACGGTGGCACCGGAGGCCAGGATCGGTTCGAAGGAGGCCTTCCATGCAGTCAGCACAGCGGCGGTCCGGTTGCCGGTGTGCGTCAGCGCTTCACGGAAACGTGCCACGTAGAGCAATGCGTAGTCCGTGGCAGCGCCGATCACCAGGATGGAGAGGATGCCCTGGCTTTGCCCGTTCAGCTGGATCCAGCCGGCCTTGGCCATGCCGAAGACCAGCAGGATGGCGGCGCACAGCGCGAAGACCGAGGTCAGGAGCACCATGAAGGGCAGGAGCAAGGACCGGTAAACGATCAGCAGGATGACAAAGACGGCCGACAGCGCCACCAGCAGGAGGATCCCGTCGATACCGCCGAACGCCGCGGTGAGGTCCGCGGCGAGCCCGGCGGGTCCCGTGACGAACGTCTGCATCCCGTCCGGCGCCGCCTCCGCCACCGTGTCCCGCAGTTCCTGGACGGCTTCCTTCAGCTCGACGGACTCACTGATGGGGGCCACGAACTGCACCGCCCTGCCGTCCTCCGACGGGATGGGGCCGATCACGGCGCTGCCCAGTTTTAGCGCCTCCAGTTCAGTCCGGAGACCGGCGAACTCCCCCAGCTGGGCAGGGGTGATGGCCTCGCCGCTTTCGATGACGATGATGCCTGGCACCTCATCGGAGTCACGGAACTTCGACTGCCAGTCCTGGGCTTCAGTGGCCTCGGCGCTTGCCGGCAGGAACGAGGCTTGATCGTTGGACGAAACCTCCTCCAGCCTGCCGAACGTGGGTCCGCCCACGCCCGCGAGCGCCAGCCACGTCAGTACCAGGACAACCGGAACCAACCAGCGCAGCCAGAAAGGGGAGCGATGCTTGCCTTGGGTTGTGTGTTTCATGATGCCTTCCTGGCGGTGCGGGACGTGAACGTTGATTCCAGAGTAGACTATCTCCATCATGGAGATAAGAGTCGGTCAAGCTTTTTTCGGGCTGATTCGGAAACCCCAACCGGGAAGGACTCGCGGGCTGAAGTAATATCCCTCAGTACGGCCGGGCGTTTCCGGCACATCCCGAACGCAAGTGAGGAGGCGGCAATGGCAGGCACTGAGTCGTCCCCGCCCGCTTCTTCAGTGACGGCGGGGCATGCCGGCAACACCGGGCCGCATCCGCTGGTGCGGCTCCTGCAGGAGTTCACCCTGGAGGCCAACCGCTATGTGGACACGGCCGGCGGACGCAAGGACATGCACCGGACGGACTTGAACGCCCTGGCCGTCATCATGCGGCACACCGCGAAGGGAAACATCGTCACCCCCGGGCTCCTTCGCAAGGAACTGCACCTGAGTTCACCGGCCACAACTGCGCTGATCGACCGGCTGGACAGTTCCGGGCACGTGGTCCGCGAGCGCACCGGTTCCGACCGCCGGCAGGTCCAGCTGAAGATGACCCCCAAAGCCTTCGAGGAGGGCGGCGCCATCTTTGCCCCCCTCTCGCAACGGATGGGGGCCGCGATGGCTGGCTTCACAGCTGAGGAGCTCGAAACCGCGTCCCGGTTCATGACGGCCATGGTGGAAGCCACGGTCGCGGCCCGGGAAGAATCCTCCGCAGGCTAGGCCGCCCCCGGTGGCCGGTTGGGGGTAGCGTTTGGTTATGAGTGCGCAGCAGCCTGAAGAAGACGTCTATACGCACGGCCATCACGTATACGCACGGCCATCACGAATCGGTGGTCCGCGCCCATGCCGCCAGGACCGCCGAAAATTCGGCCGCGTTCGTCCTGCCGCACCTCACCCCGGGTTCCGACGTGCTCGACGTCGGCTGCGGACCGGGCACCATCACCTGCGACTTCGCCGCGCTGGTCAGCCCCGGAACGGTCACCGGCCTGGACCGCTCGCCGGACATCATCGCGCAAGCCAAGGAACTCGCCGTCGAGCGCAAAGTGCCCAACGTCGAGTTCGTTGCCGGCAACATCTATGACCTGGAGTTCAGGGACGGGACGTTCGACGTCGTCCACGCGCACCAGGTGCTCCAGCATCTGACCGACCCCGTCGAGGCCCTCCGTGAGATGCGGCGCGTGGCCAAGCCCGGCGGCATTGTTGCCGTGCGCGACGCCGATTTCCACGGAATGAGCTGGTACCCCGCCATCCCCGAACTGGATGAATGGATGGAGCTGTACCAGCGCATCGCGCGGCGCAATGGCGCCGAGCCCGACGCCGGGCGGCGGCTGGTCAGCTGGGCCCAGTCCGCGGGCTTCACGGATGTCGCGCCCAGCAGCAGCAATTGGCTCTATGCGACGGGCCAGCAGCGCCGGTGGCAGGCCAGGGTATGGGGCGAACGGGTACTGCACTCTGCCTTCGCAGAGCAGGCCTTGGAGTACGGCTTCGCCAACCCGGCGGACCTGGCGCGGATCTCTGCCGGCTGGCACCGCTGGGGCTCCACCGACGACGGCTGGTTCCTGATTCCCAACGGTGAGGTCATCGCCCGGGCCTAGGGTTTTCCACATGCGATTTCACTTGCGTGCCGCTGGAGCGGCTCCGGGCTTAGCCTCGGGAGATGACGTACTACGGCGACAACGAGTATTGGGCGGAACCTTTTTGCGCCGAGGTTGACCAACTAGACTTGGTCAACATGGGACAGTACAACGTCCAGGATGCAAAAACCCGCCTGTCTGAGCTGTTGAACCTCGTGGAACGCGGCGAGGACGTGATTATCGCCAAAGCCGGAAGACCAGTAGCCCGCCTCGTCAAAATCGAGCGTCCCACCCGGCGCGAACTGGGCTTCCTGGCGCCCCTCCACATCCCGGACGACTTCTACGAACCGTGGACAGACGAGGAAATGGGTGTTGTCGACTGATGCAGCTTCTACTCGACACCCATGCCTTCCTTTGGGCGATTGCCGAGCCAAAGAGGCTTTCCACCAAAGCCCGGAATGCAATCACCAAGCTGGACAACCAGGTCTTTGTGTCAGCGGCATCCGCCTACGAGCTGTCGTACAAGCATCAGCAGGGGAAGCTGCCGGCCGGAGCTGCCCTTGTCGCCGGCTTCGGACGGCAGCTCGCCCACCTCTACGCGTCCGAGCTTGCGGTCGGCGCGTCCCACGCGCTCGCGGCAGGACAACTTGACTGGTCCCACAAAGATCCTTTCGACCGGCTGCTGGCAGCGCAGGCCATGGTAGAGGGTTTCACGCTCGTAACGGCCGACGAGAACCTGCAGGCCTTCGAACCCGCACCCACGTTGTGGTGACAGGTGGCCTGCGCCCGCCCCGTAGGATTGACAGGTGCAATTTTCCCTTTGGCTGGCCCTGGCCGGCGCCGGCGCCCTGATCAGCTTCACGCCCGGAGCCGGAGCCATCAATACGATGAGCAACTCGCTCAACGCGGGCTTCCGCCGGTCCATCTGGGGCATCCTGGGACAGCAGGCGGCACTGGTGGTCCATGTGGTGATCGTGGCACTTGGCGTCGGCGTACTGGTCGCGAGCTCGCCCGTCGCCTTCAACGTGATCCGCTACTCCGGCGCCGCCTACCTGATCTACCTGGGCATCCGGCAGTTCCTCAGCAAACCAACCGTCGAAGAGGAGCAGACCGCGGCACTGCGGGATGAACCCGCGTGGTCGATCTTCCGGCGGGGATTCTGGGTGAACCTGCTGAACCCCAAGGCCATTGTGTTCTTCCTGGCGTTTACCCCCCAGTTCATCAGGCCGGACCAGCCCCTCGTCACGCAGTATGCGGTGCTGACCGCAACGATCGTCGCCATCGACATCCTCGTGATGTGGTTCTTCTTCGCCGCCGCAGCCCGGTCCTTCCAGAGGTTTACCCGGACACCCCGCGGCCAGATGGTCCTGAGCAAGGTCTTTGGCGTGCTTTTCGTGGCTGTCGGGATCCTGCTTGCCCTCATGCATTAGGCACCGCCCCAACCTTGACTAGTACCCTTCCGGCACTATGTCATGCATCTTTACAAAACAGTCAATTTTTATGAAACGGGCGCTAGCCAAGAGGCGCATTTAGCGCGCATGCTTACCTTTATGAACTCAGCGTCGAGCCCATACCGCGTCATCGCCGTCTGCACCGGCAACATCTGCCGCTCCCCCATGGCGGAGCTCATGCTGAAGGCCGCGTTGGAGCGCGAGGGGCTCGGCAGCATGGTGGCCGTGGACTCTGCCGGAACCACCGGCTACGAGGCAGGGCGGTCCATCGACCCGAGGGCGGCACGGCGGCTGGCAACAGCGCAGCTCGCTTCAGAACTGCATATCGCCCGGGAATGGGTCCCGGACTGGTTCCGCGAGCGGGACCTGATCCTGGCGCTGGACATCGATCATCACGCCTGGCTCAGCCAGGCGGCCCCGGACCAGGAGTCCCGGAACAAGATACGGATGCTGCGCAGCTTCGACCCCGCCATGGTTGGCCAGGACCTCCTCGACCAGGGCATCGAGGACCCGTGGTACGGCGGGCACGCGGACTTCGACGCAGTCTGGCACCAGATCCACGCGGCACTGCCGGGGCTGGTGGACCACATCAAGGCCTCCGTCCTGGCGGATGCACGCCTGTAAAGGCAAGCCACCTAGCACCCTGCCTTGCAAATGAGAATGATTCTCAACTAGCCTCATTCGCATGAACCTTATCGTCGTCAGTTCCCTTGATGCCCTCTGCCGCCAGCAGGCCTGCGAGGCCCTGGCAGCAGCCCGTCCCGGCAGCACGGTGGTCCTCCATGACCTGCTCGAAAACGGGCTCGTCATTCGCAGGATCTTCAACGGTGAAGGCACTGTCGAACGCGGCGAAGCCACGCTTGAGCACGGCTGCCTCAGCTGTGCCGTCCGGCTTGATCTGGTCCCGGCGGTAGGGCGGCTGCTGGAAAAGGGCCACGGCTCGATCATCATCGGCCTGCCGCCCGCGGTGCCCGCAGCTGCTGCTGTCTCCGCACTCAACCATGGACTCAGCCGCCAGGTTTCGGTCTCGTCTGCTGTCCTTGCCTGCGCGCCGGACGCACTGGAAGACCACATCTGGGATTCCCATACCCTGTTCGAGTCGGGATTCACCCCGGTTGCAGACGACCAGCGGACACCGGGGGAATTCCTGCTGGGCGAACTGGCGTTTGCGGACACTGTCCTCCTGGCCGAGCCGGACATCGTGCCGGCCGATCCGGTGGGACGCAGCCGCGGCCTGCACCTGCTGCGGGAACTGGCCCCGCATGCGGACATCGCCCCATCCGCCGCGGCAGTCCGGCCAGGACTGCACCGCTTTCCGGAAGCAGTTGCCCGGACAGCACCCGGAACCGTCCATGCACGCACCTCCGCACGCAACGGCACGTCACCGTTCACCACGGTACTGAAGCACGTCGAACGCCCCCTCCACCCCGGCCGCTTCCGCCAGGTCCTCGGTACGCTCGCCGCCGGGTGCTGTGTCCTGCGCGGCCACCTGTGGGTGGCCTCGGCCCCCGAATGCCGGATCGCCATCCAAGGCATCGGCCCCCGGGTCTGGCTCGAAAACCTGGGCAGCTGGACCGGCGGGCAGGCCGGCACGGGACCTGCCGAACTGGCGCAGCCGCTGACGGCTGCCACCGTCATCTGGGCCACCGGCGAGGACCTGGATCCTGCGGAGTTCGAGCACCTGCTGCGCGGGTGCGAGCTCACTGATGAGGAACTGGCTGCAGGCGGCGACCTGCCAGACCCCTTCGGACTCACAGCGGCGAGCTAGCCCCGCCCCACAAGAAGAACCCGCGGATGAAAGCCCGGCAGGGATAACGGTACGCTCTACTCCATGAGCCCAGCCCCCGTCATCATCGCCATCGACGGGCGCTCGGGCGCAGGGAAGACCACCCTCGCCGTCGAACTCGCTGCCCGGCTGCGCGCGCACCACAAGGTTTCCCTGTTCCACCTGGAGGACATATACCCGGGCTGGAACGGCCTGGCGGCGGGTGTCGAGCGCTACGTTTCCACCGTCCTCACCCCGCTGAGCCGTGGTGAGGCGGCGGCGTGGACCAGCTGGGACTGGGAGAACCATTACGACGGCGGCCCCCGGGTCACGCTGCCGGCGGAGATCGTCATCGTGGAGGGTGTGGGCGCCGCCGCGGCGGAGGCGCGCCGCCTGCTCAGTGCGGTCATCTGGGCCGAGTCCCCCCGCGAGGTCCGCAGGACCAGGGCGCTGGACCGTGACGGCGACACCTACGAACCCTACTGGGACCAGTGGGCCGCGCAGGAAGAGGAATGGCTCGCGGGCGACGACGTCCCGCGGCACGCCGACCTCCAGGTGCACAACCGCGCGGACGGGTCGGCCGTTGTTGACCTGTTGCGCCTCCTCCCCTATGTCCCGGCGCTTGCCCCGGTCCTGGCCCCCGAACTCTCGGCCCGGCGCGGCCTGCGGCTCCGCGCCGAACAGCTTGGGGTGCGGCCGGACGCCGCGGCCCTGTTCCAGTCCCTCTACGCCGGCTCGCCCAACGCCGTCTGGCTGGACTCCTCCAACGCAGGAGCCTTTGCCGCGCCTTCCTTCCAGCGGGATCCCGCGGCGGACGCCACCGCCCGCACCGCGGCGGAGCGAAGCCGCTTCAGCATCATGGCGGACGATTCCGGTACGTTCGGCCAGTCTGTTGCCCACTGGTCGGGGACGAGCCTGATCAGTGCAGGCTCGGTAACTGCCACGGTGAACGGCCCCTTCTTCCGCTGGCTGAACAGCGTGTGGGGCCGCCGCGCCGTCCGCGCCCCTGAAGGCTACGACTGCCAGTTCACGCTTGGCTGGCTGGGATGCCTCGGGTACGAACTCAAGCGCGAGACGGGCGGGGCGGACCTGCCCGCACCCACTCCGGACGCCGCCCTGATCTTCGCAGGCCGTGCGGTGGTCCTTGACCACCACACGGGCGCCGTTTGGCTCCTTGCCCTCGACGCACCGGACGCGGAGGAGTGGCTGAACAGCGCCCGCGCCGCCGTGGAAGCCGCCGCGGTCCCTTCCAAGGACAAACCGGCAACAGACGGCGGCAGCACCGGCGTCGTCCTCCCGCCCATTTTCCGGAGCCGTGACACGGGAGCGGACTACCGAAAGAAAATCGCCGCCTCGCAGCACGAGATCGCCGAGGGCAACACTTACGAGGTCTGCCTGACCACGACCCTCGAGGCCCGGATCCCCAGCACTTCGCTGGATCCCTGGGGCGCCTACCTTGCGCTGCGACAGCGGAACCCGGCTCCCTTTGCCAGTTTTCTCCGGCTCGGCGGCGTGACCGTTGCGAGCACCTCGCCGGAGCGGTTCCTGAAAATAACGTCCGACGGCGGCATGCGCGCCGAACCGATCAAGGGAACCCGCCGCCGGGCAGCCGATCCCAGGGAGGACGCACGGCTAAGGACCGACCTCGCGACGTCGCTCAAGGACCGGGCGGAAAACATCATGATTGTGGACCTGCTGCGGAATGACCTCAGCCATTTCGCGGTCCCCGGCTCAGTCACCGTGAGCCGGCTGTGCGCCATTGAAAGCTATGCCACCGTGCACCAGATGGTGAGCACGATTGACGCGCACCTGCTGCCGGGCTCGTCCCGGGCCGAGGCTGTGGCAGCCTGCTTCCCGGCCGGGTCCATGACTGGTGCACCCAAGATCAGCACGATGGCGATCCTGGACCGGCTGGAGGCCGGTCCCCGCGGTATTTACTCGGGCGCCATCGGGTACTTCTCTCTGAATGGGGCAACCGACCTCGCCGTCGCCATCCGGACCCTGGTGATCAACGACAGGGGTGACGGGACCTCGGAACTGGCCCTTGGCATCGGCGGCGCCATCACGGCTGATTCGGTGCCGGACGAAGAATACGAGGAAATCCGCACCAAGGCCTTTGGCGTCCTCTCAGCCCTGGGCGCAGAGTTTCCGGAAGACTGAGGAACCGCGCCGGGCGGCCGGTGACCCGATACCGCCCGGCATGGAAATCTCAACCCCGCCGGGCAGGCCTGTCGAACTTCCACCCTTCGGACTTGAGCTCCGGGATGACCTGGTCAACCGCCTCGACAGTCTGGAGCCGGTCACCGCCGCCGTCATGCAGGAGCACCACCGCGCCCGGCCGGATGCCCTCCCGGATCCGCCGAACCAGTTCCGCGGTTCCCGGGGGTTCCCAGTCGGTGACGGTGAGCTGCCAGCCAAGCGGCTGCAGCCCAAGTTCGGCGGCTACCTGTGGCGTTTGCCCCCAACTGCCGTAGGGGGCACGGAAGTAGTCGATTTTCGCATCCGGTACGGCCTGGCGGATGACGGCGCTGGTTTCCAGGAGGTCCGCCTTGATGGCGTCAGCAGTCCAGGTGCCCATGTTGTCGTGATGCATGGTGTGGTTGCACAGCAAATGGCCCGCTGCGGCGATCTGCCGCACGATGTCCGGGTGCTGTTTCACGTGGTCGCCCCACAGGCAGAACGTCGCCTTGACATGGTGCTTCTCCAGGACAGCCAGGAGTTTGGGTGTGTTCACCGGGTCCGGTCCGTCATCGAACGTGAGGCTGACGTACTGGCCGTCATGCCTGGTGCTGTCGACGATTGCAGGAGTTGCGGAGTCTGCCCGGGCGGACGGAGCAGACGCCAGGCCTGACGGGACGGAGGCGCCCAGGGCGAGAACTGCCGCCGCGAGAGGAGCCGCTGCCTTGCGCAGGGCGGGTGCACGGTGGATTGGGAGCTTCATTGCTTTCCTTTCAGCAATCGGTCCCGCGGACCGCCTCCTTGACGCATGAAACGGTAAGGAGGCGGTATGCGGGCCCCGAGAAATTTCCGGTAACTTCCGGAAGCAGCAGCGTAAATTTGCGGCCACGACGGCGTCAAGAGTCCTGGCAGGGTAATCCGGCGGATGCCGGGCGGGGAAGGGCACCGCGGATTCTGAACGCCGTCACGTCTTGACGCTACTGCGAGGATCTTTCTAATCTACAACGATAGCTTCCGGAATGTTCCGAAATATTTTGTCCACCAGCAGCGGCCATCCGCCCCAATACCCCTACTCTTCAGACCGCTCCGCCGCGGCAGCTGCGGTCTTGGAATCCGCCCGACCAGTTAGGCTTCCCGCGTGACGGACACCGCACCTTCCCCCGGTAATGGCGCCCGGCCATCCAGGTCCTTCAAATACGTCCTGATGCTGGGCGCACTGGCGGCGCTGCCGGCCGTCACCACAGACATGTACCTGCCTTCGCTCCCGGACGTTGCTGACGACCTGGGGACCAGCCAGGCGGCAGCCCAGCTCACGCTGTCCGGGACCCTGCTTGGGGGCGGGGTTGGCCAATTGGTCATTGGGCCGTTCTCGGACCGGTTCGGCCGGCGGCTGCCGCTGGTCATCGGGATCTCACTGCACGTCGTGATCTCGCTGCTGTGCTCCGTCACGCCAAATATCGAGGCGCTCACCGGGCTGCGGGTGCTGCAGGGCTTCTTCAACGCCGCTGCTGCAGTGGTTGCCATCGCCGTCATCCGTGACCGTTTTGTGGGTTCCGCGGCCGCCCGGCTGCTGTCCCGCCTGATGCTGGTGATCGGCGTCGCCCCGCTCTTCGCCCCGACCATTGGCCAGGCCATTGCGGGAGCATGGCATTGGCGCGCCGTGTTCTATGCGCTGGCGCTCATTGGCCTGGTCCTGGTAGCGATCGTCTGGAGGTTCATGCCCGAGACCCTGCCCGTGGAGAAGCGCAGTCCCGGCCGCCCGCGGCACGTGGCCGGGACGTATTGGGCGCTCCTGCAGGACCGGCACTTCATGGCTCTGGCCGTCATTCCCGGACTGGGGCTCGCCCTGATCATGAGCTACGTGGTCGGGTCCCCTTTTGTCTTCCAGGATGAGTACGGCTTCACCGAGCAACAGTTTGCCCTTGCCTTCGCGCTGAATGGTGCAGCGCTGGTCCTTTCGGCACAGGTCAATGCGGCGCTCGTCCGGAAGTTCCCGCCGGTCCGCCTGCTGCGCATTGCCGTCCTCGTCCAATTGGCCCTTGCCCTGCTGCTGGCAGCGGTGGCCTCCGGAGCAGGCGGCGTGTTCGGATTGATGGCCGGACTCTGGCTCGTCCTGGCGGCACAGGGAATGATCCCGGCCAACGCCTCAGTGCTCGCACTGCACAACTACGGGCATGTGGCGGGGACCGCCGCGGCGGTCATCGGAGCCCTGCAGTCCGGCGTGGCCGGCCTCGTGAGCCCCCTGGTCGGATTGTTGGGGGGAGATGCCATTGCCATGGTGAGCGTGATGATCGGCAGCTGCATCGTGACCGTTGCGGTGCTCGCCGCCGGAACTCCCGCCTATCGGAAGCGCGGCTGGCATGAACAAGCCGTTTACGACGACGGGGATCCGATACCTGCCGGGGACTAGCGGAGGCTACTGCACGGTTGCGGTCAGCCGGGCCACATTGTCCACGTAGCGGGCTGCAAGGGGCCGTTTGAGCCAATCCGCCAGCCGCAGCTCATGGGAAATGTCCCGGTACGTGTCCTCCACGGCGCGCATCTTGGTGACGATGTCCGCTCCCAGCAGCATCACCGACACCTCCAGGTTCAGCGAAAAGGACCGCATGTCCATATTGCTGGAGCCCAGGACCGCCACCTCATCGTCAATCGTGAAGTGCTTGGCGTGCAGCACGAACGGGGCCTTGTAGAGGTAGATCCGGACGCCGGCCCGGAGCAGGGCCTCATAGTAGGACTGCTGTGCGTGGTGGACCAGGAACTGGTCGCCCTTTTCGGAGACGAACAGTTCCACATCAACGCCCCGCTGCGCGGCGGTGGTGATGGCATACAGCAGGGAATCGTCGGGCACGAAGTAGGGGCTGCAGATGGAAATGCGGTGCTGGGCCGAGTAAATCAGCGTGTTGAACAGGCGAAGGTTGTTCTCGGTGATGAAGCCCGGACCGCTGGGCACCACCTGCGCCGTGACGTGCCCCGGGTGGGGATCCGACGGCAGCTGCAGCTGGTGTTCCAGGGACTCGTCGGTTTCACTGAGCCAGTCCGTGGCGAAAACGACATTCAGGGTGGTGACGATCGGCCCGCGCAGGCACGCCATCAGTTCCACCCATTCGCGGCCCGCCTTGCGGTGCCGCGGGTTGTTGTACGAGGGCTCGATCAGGTTCTGGGACCCCGTGAAAGCAATCTCGCCGTCCACCACCATGATCTTGCGGTGGTTCCGGAGGTCGGGCCGGCGCCACTGGCCATGGATGGGCATCAGCGGAAGCATCCGCTTCCACTGGATCTTGCCGGCTTTGAGGCGCTTCAGGAGATTGCCATAGCCTTTGACCCGCAAAGTGCCGATGTGGTCGAAAAGCACCCGCACTTCCACCCCGCGTGCGGCCGCTTCCTCCAGGGCAGTCAGAAGGTCGTCCGTGACGTGGTCCGTACTCATGATGTAGAACTCGGCGTTAACGAACTTCTTCGCTTTCCGCACGGCCTCCGTCATTGCCAGGATGGAGTCCGGATAGCCCGGAATAAGGTCCACCGAGTTGCCGTCCACCATGGGCAGTGACCCCAGCCTGCGGTTCAGCTCCGCGGCGGAGGTGACCCATTCGGGCCCAGGGTAGTGGCTTTCGGCGTCAGCGAGCGAGGAGATGCCTGCCCGCACCCTGTCATTCACCAGCTGCTGCTGCTCCCGGCGCCGGGTGGACAGCTTGAAGTTGCCGAACAGCAGGAACAGGACGATTCCCACGAACGGCACGAAGAAGATACCCAGCAGCCATGCCATGGCCGTGGTGGGGCGGCGGTTTCCCGGAATGATCCCCACAGCGAGCACCCGGATTACGAGGTCGGCGACGCCCAGAAGCACAACAACCCACATCGGCGCGGAGCCGGCAAGCGAAAAGGGCCACAACACGGAAAACCTACCCCCGGAACATCGGCTCCCGGCGGCGGTTTCCGGCCGGGGCACTCCGCCCAGCTTATCCGCGCGGCGCCCCACTAAGCTGGAGCCATGACCTCACCTGCCTCCGTGGTTCTCGTATTCCTTGATCCTGCCTTCCCCAATGGCCGGGTGGCCGACCCCACCCGGCCACAGCTGATGGTCACGGACCAGGGAGCCACCAGGGGCGACGGAGTGTTCGAGACCATGCTGGCCGTGGGCGGCCACGTCCGGAAGATGCAGGCCCATCTGGACCGGCTGGGCGGTTCGGCCGACGCGCTGGACCTGGTTATCCCCGGCCAGGACGAGTGGCGGCGGGCCATCTCCACAGCCCTCACGGAGCACCGCAGCAAGCATGTCCCCGCCACCGCTGATGACGAACTGGTGGTAAAGCTCGTGGTGACCCGCGGGGTGGAGGGCGCGGGCGCACCCACGGCCTGGGTGCAGGTTGCTCCCGCAGGTGCGCTGGGCCGGCGGCAGCGGGAAACAGGCATCGACGTCATCCTCCTTGACCGCGGATACGACAGTGATGCCGCCGAGCGGGCCCCCTGGCTTCTCCTTGGCGCCAAGACCCTCTCCTACGCAGTCAACATGGCGGCGCTGCGCCATGCGCACAAACAGGGCGCGGACGACGTCATCTTCTTCTCTTCCGATGGTCGGGTCCTGGAGGGCCCCACGTCCACGGTGCTGCTGGCTAATGTGGACAAGTCCGACGACGGCACGCCGGTCAAGCGCCTCGTCACGCCGCAGCTGGACAGCGGCATCCTTGCCGGCACGTCGCAAGGCGCCCTGTTCAAGGCCGCCAAGGCCGCGGGCTGGCAACTCGGCTACGGGCCATTGGTGCCGCAGGACCTGCTTGACGCAGACGCCGTCTGGCTGATCTCCAGCGTGCGCCTGCTGGCGCCGGTGAACCGGATTGACGGTAAGGAGATCGGCACCCCTTCCCTGCAGAAGGAGCTGACCGCCGAACTCGCTGAACTGTTCGCCGGCATCCAATAAGCCGCCGGACGCGGGAGCCCCCGCGCACGGCGCGTGGCAGGTGTCCCCCGGGCGGCCGCCGTCGTAAGGTGTGGTCATGGACCCGCGCACGCAGCCAGCCGACAACCTGACCTTCGATGAGTGCTGGGAGCTCCTGGAAAACGACACCCTGGGGCGTCTTGCCCTGGTGGTGGACGGCCACCCGGAGATCTTCCCGATCAACTACGTGGTGTACCGCCGCAGCATCGCGTTCCGCACGTCCGGTGTGACAAAACTATGGGGCGCGGCGCAGGAACGCCCCGCCGCACTGGAAATCGACGGCTACGACCCGCATACCGAGGAAGCCTGGAGCGTCGTGCTGCGCGGTGACACGGGCATCATCGAGGACCAGGCAGAAATCGATGCAGTGGACAACCTGGGGCTGGAGCCGTGGCATCCGGGCGACAAGGCCCACTACATCCGGATCACGCCGCGTGCCCTGACCGGCCGCCGCTTCAAGGTCCGGCGGCCCGACATTTGGAACACACGCGTGCAGGACCCCCGGCGCGCGTCGTTCGAGTAGCCCCTACCCATCCTGCCGGGAAAGCTGGGCTTCGAGGCCGGAGAGCAAAATGTCCAGCCCCTGGTCAAGTTCCGCGGCCCCGTCGTACACGGCAAGGTCCGGCGCCAGTGCACGAAGCCGGGGAAATTCCCTCGCCGGCAGGCGGTGTAGTCCGAGCCGCAGCAGGGCCTCGTTCTCTTCCGGATCCACCACGAATTCCTGTAGTTCGTTGAGGATGTGGCCGTACAGGAACCCGTAGTAGGCCCGGTAGACGTGCAGCGCGTCGGCTGGCACAAACCCTGCGCCGATCAGCAGCGAAAGGATCTGCTCAAGCGGCCGCAGTGTCCCCAGCGGCCGCAGCCCGAGTGGCGTGGACAGGGGCCTGGTCACCAGCAGCGGGACCACATTGGGATGCAGCAAGGCCAGCTGACGCAAATTGTGCGCGATATGCCGGAGCTGCGCCTTCCAGTCCGGGTCTGCCGGCTGGATGGAAAGCTCGTTGAGGACCAGCTCGGCGACCCCGTCAAGGAGGGCGGCCCGGTTCTCCGCGTAACGGTAGAGGCTCATGGGGTCCCGGTTGAGTTCCTGGCCCAGCCGCCGCATTGTCAGCGCGTCCAGGCCTTCGGCGTCGACCAGTTCCAGTGCCTTGGTCAGCACCAGTTCGCGACTGAGCCTGCCCCTGCGCGCATCAGTTCGGCTGCCAGGCGTGTCTGGGGAGGCCATCGGTTCCGTTCCGTACGAAGCGGCAGCGTTCGGGCTGTTAATCCAGACGCTTGCCTGACGTGTAGTCTACGCGTAAAGTCTACAGTGTAGATAAGGATAAGCGCCGCTTGGGGTCCCGGTTTTTTCTGAAAGGGCCCAGTCACACTCCATTGCCCCCGTGCAAGGCATTGAGGTCCGCTGCTGGAGCAATACGGCAGCGTCACGCACTTTTAGCGAAGGGACGCCGTTATGGCACATTCGCAGTTTGATATTTTTCTCGAGGAAGCCACCTACCGCGACCGGGCCTCCGATTACACCCTCAACCGCGACCGTCTTTATGGGCTCTATATCAGCTGGTGCTTCATCAACCAGCAGGCGGTCAGCGCAGAGGACAGCTTCTGGTCTGCCATGAAAGACCGGTTCAACCCTGACCACAACGGCCTCCGGATGAAGGGCCCGGCGGCCACCGATTACATCCTCACCAGTTATCCGGGCCTGGTCTAGCGCCTGGGACAGGGCAACGTGAACCGCCGGCGGACCGCCGGCGGTTCACGTCTTTCTACGGCGCAGGGTAGGCCGCGCCTGAACTGCAGGGCTACGTAGGGATGATCCGGAAGAGGAATTTAGTCCTGACCATCACCCACAGCAGCCCCAGGACTACGGCGTAGGCAGCGGTATTGAGCAGGATGTTTTCCTGCTGCAGGGCCGGGATGTTCGCGACGACGGCGATCAGCACCACGTGCATGATGAACACGTACAGGGTTGCGCGGCCCAGCGGAATGAGGAACCACCCCAACGCCCGCTGCACCGGCTTCCAGTAAGCCGTGAGGAACGCGTAGGCCGCCACCACCAGGACCAGCACGTTGAGCAGCCGGCCGGGCTCCAGGTAGGTCCGGGCAAACAAGGCATCATAAAGGTTCCTGTACACCGTGTCCGGAACGATGGCGACGCGCAGGTCGAATCCATTGGCCAGGTACGGGTTGCCCCAGGACAGGAAGGCGAACAGGAAAGCCAGGCCGGTGCAGGCGGCAACCACCCAGGTCCTGGCCGCCAGCCACGCCACGATGGCCCGGCGGTGGTAGCCGGCCACCAGCCCGATCACGAACAGTACCTGCCACACCAGCAGGGGAAACGAATCCTCGAACTGCGAGGGCAGGAGCCGGAACCGGGTGCTCGTGCCGACCGCATACAGCGCCAGCGTTGCGGCCAGAACCCACACGGCCTTCCCCCGGTTGAGCGCCCACAGGATCAGCGGGCTCACCAGGAGCAGCACCACGTACAGCCCCATCACGTTGAACTGCCACGGCCCGAACTGCAGGAGCAGGATGGCGGGCAGGACCTGTGGGGGCACCGGGAACTGGAAGATCGATTCCATGCCGGCGTAGAGGTCGTACGTCCGGCCGGCCCCGTCATGCCCTGCGCCGCCGGTTCCCTGGTCCACGAAGGTAGTGAGCGCGTCGGTGCGGAAGACCGGGAGCAGGGAGGCCAGGAAGACGGCCAGCAGGACAATGAGGGCGGTCAGGTAGAGCTTGCCGGCGCGTTTGGATGTCAGGTCCACAACGGTCCCGAAGTCTTCCTTGACTCTGGGTCCGTAGACCATGCCCACTACAAGGCCGGAGAACAGCACGAAAAGCTCAGCGCCGGAGACGAAGCCCACTGCCTCCTGGGTGAGGATCTGGAACAGTGATGTCATGCCCAGGTGGTTCACCACCACGAACACGATGGCCAGCCCGCGGAGCAGGTCCACCCGGGAATCGCGTTTGGACGGCTCCCCATATCCCCATGCCGTGGCGGCATCCACCCTGCGCGGGATCTGCCAGAGCGCCACCAGCAGGATGAGGAGCGCAGCGGCCACGGACCACGCGGCGGCGCCGGTCAGTGTGTTCGCCGGAGAGTAACCAGCCCCGGCGGTGACGTCGGTGACCGGCCCGGTAACCATGGGTGAGGACTCGAGCCTGTCCAGGGCGCCCTTGGCGATCCCGGGGCTGCCGGTGAGGAGCCAGTTGATGCTCGCGACGCCGGTGTCCCGGGTGCTGGTCCGCTCGTCCCAGACGACGGCGGCCGTCTTGGCGAATGCCTCGGAGGTGGCCGTGCCGACCACCTGGTCCCACCAGCCGAGCTTGATGTCCGCTTCCGGCGCCCCACCCGAAGCGGGGCTGTAGAACGCAGCGGTCTGCAGCAGGAACGGTTTGTCCCGCCCGGCCGAATAGGTCCCGTAAAAGTTTTCTCCGCCTGAAGATGTGAGCATCTCCTGCAGCTCTCCGGCGCGCGGAACGGTATTGACGGCGGCCCCGCCGGCGGTGTCGTCGTGGAAGGCCGACAGGCCCACCCAGTCCACCGCGTCGTCGCCCGGGTAGAACGGCTCGTAGGCGCTGTCTGCACCGTCCCATACGCCGTCGCCGTTGGTGTCCAGCAAGGCGAAGCCGTCGCTGCCGGAGGCTGGCGCGTTACGGTTCCGGTCGAAGGGGTAGTCCGCGCCCAGGTAAGGCTCCCACACAAGGACGGCGCCGCCGTCGGACTCCTTGAACGCGGCTGACACCGCCCGGAACGCGTCCCGGTACGTGGCGGGCTGTTGGCCCCAGTCCACCCAGCTGGTGTTCATGTCCGGTGCGAAGCGGACCAGGACCTGGCCCTTGAACCGCCCTGTCAGGTCCCGCACCCGGCCGGCGAACGATTCGGCGGCCGCGGCGTCGATCTGGTCCAGCGGCACCGTGGGCTTCACGGTCAGCATGGCGTGGGAGCCCTGCAATGACGCCTGCTGCAGGAACTCCCGCAGGTCGTTCTCCTCCGACGGGCGGTAGGGGAAGGCGATATCGTGCCCAAGAACCGCCGGGGACGCACCGAGGCGCTCGGCAAACCCGGCAGCGGTGTCCTCGCCCCATTCGAGGACCGCCCCGAGCAGCGGCTTGCCTTCGTCCGCCAGGGGTTCGGCCGCGCGGGCAGGTCCGTTCGGGAGTGCTGCGGCGATGAGCGCCACCAGCAGGGCCGCAAGGAACGCCCGGGCCACGCGAAGGCGGGAGACGGGAAATGGGCTGGTGCGGCGCCCAGGCGTGGCAGTTGGCATACTGATCGGTACCCCCCCGGTGCTGATGTTCAGTGGCGGGGCGGTGCCCCGTAAGAACTGCCCCGTATGAACTGTATCGGCCGGGCAGGCCGCGAGGGGAAAGAAAAGCCCGCCCACCTGCGGTGATACCGCCGTCGGACGTTCCCTCCAGGAAGCCGTCGGCACCGGCTCCGGCAGCGCTTCCGCTTCAGTTACGGAACATGACGGCGACGGCGGTGCGGCTGTCCGTGCCAGATGTTACGTTTTTGGGGAGTAATGAGTACCGGCGCCAAGCCCTGACTGGCCGGTCGGCAACCCTCCTTCCGCGGCGGGGTGCCTCAGGTGAATACTCGGCATATCGACCGTTCGAGCTGCAAGCGTGAGTGAAGGAGATCCGTCGTGTCTGACGCGCCTGCCCCTGAAGAAAAGCTGTCCTACCGCCTTATCAGCGGCCCGGACAACCGTGAATTCTGTGAGCGGATCTCAACCGCCCTGGCCGAAGGGTACGTGCTGCACGGCAGCCCCGCTGCCACCTTCAACGGCACCAGCGTCATCGTTGCCCAGGCTATCGTCCTGCCGGCAGCCATTGCTTCGGCAGACGCCGCCGTCGCCACAGCCGTGGACAACCTCGAAGCGTCCAACGAGGACCTCGACTTCGATGGTGAGGGCCACGCATGAGCTACGCAGGAGACATCACTCCCGAGGAAGCCTGGACCAAGCTCGAGCAGGGCGCCATCCTGGTCGACGTGCGCACCGAAGGCGAGTGGGCGCACATCGGTATTCCCGACACCAAGGCAACGGACAACGATCCGCTGTTCATCCAGTGGACGTTCCCCGGCGGCATTCCCAACCCGGACTTCATCACCGACCTGAGCCAGCAGGCCCCGGAAGACCGCGGCACCGAACTGCTGTTCCTCTGCCGCTCAGGCCAGCGCTCCATCGCTGCTGCCGTCGCTGCCACGCAGGCCGGCTTCACGTCCTACAACATCCTCGAGGGATTTGAGGGTGAGCCCGACCGCTACGGCGAACGCACCGTCAACGGCTGGAAGAACCGCGGCCTGCCTACGAACCTGGGAAAGAACTAAGTGACCTTCAACCAAGACGCCGCCGGCTGGAGCCCCGACACCCAGGCCGTCCGCGGCGGGCTGGACCGTACCAACTTCCAGGAAACCGCGGAGCCGGTGTTCCTCAACTCGGGGTTCGTTTACGAATCCGCGGCCGCTGCCGAGCGGGCCTTCACGGGTGAGGACGAGCGCTTCGTCTACTCCCGCTACGGCAACCCCTCGGTGGCCACGTTCCAGGAGCGGCTCCGCCTGCTTGAGGGAACGGAAGCGTGCTTTGCTACGGCGTCGGGCATGTCCGCCGTCTTCACCGCCCTGGGTGCCCTGCTGGGTGCCGGTGACCGGGTGGTCGCCGCCCGTTCCCTGTTCGGCTCCTGCTTCGTGATCCTGAACGAAATCCTGCCGCGCTGGGGCGTGGAGACGGTCTTCGTGGACGGCCCGGACCTTGAACAGTGGCGCGAGGCGCTGTCCCAGCCTACGACTGCGGTCTTCTTCGAGTCCCCGTCCAACCCGATGCAGGAAATCGTGGACATCGCGGCAGTCAGCGAACTTGCGCACGCCGCCGGGGCGACCGTCGTCGTCGACAATGTCTTTGCCACGCCCCTGCTGCAGCGCTGCGGGCAGCTCGGCGCGGACGTCATCGTTTACTCCGGCACCAAGCACATCGACGGCCAGGGCCGGGTCATGGGCGGTGCCATCCTGGGCACCAAGGAATACATCGATGGTCCGGTCAAGCAGCTTATGCGCCACACCGGGCCGTCCCTCTCCCCCTTCAACGCGTGGGTGCTGACAAAGGGGCTGGAGACCATGGCGCTGCGCGTCAACCACTCCTCCGCCACGGCCCTGCGCCTGGCCGAGTGGCTGGAGCAGCAGCCCGCTGTGGGCTGGGTGAAGTACCCGCTGCTGAAGTCGCACCCGCAGTATGAGCTGGCGGCCAAGCAGATGAAGGCCGGCGGTACGGTCCTGACGCTCGAGCTTGCCCCTTCCGGCGGCCGCTCCGGCAAGGAGGCCGCGTTCGCGCTGCTGGACGGGCTGCGCATTATCGACATCTCCAACAACCTCGGCGATTCGAAGTCCCTCATCACCCACCCTGCCACCACCACGCACCGCGCGATGGGTCCTGAAGGCCGTGCTGCCATCGGCCTGAGCGACGCCGTGGTGCGGCTGTCCGTGGGCCTCGAGGATGCCGACGACCTTATCCGCGACCTGGAACAGGCGCTGAAGCAGATCTAGCCAGTTACCTCTGGCTGTGTGCCGTCCGGCTGGAGTTCCAGCCGGACTTCGACGCGGTCCCCGGCGCTGATTCCGGCTTGAGTCCGAACCGCCTTCTTCACCGGCAGCAGGTAGGAGCCGGCTTTGGCGTCCGGGAAAAGCGATGTCTGCCAGCTATGCCCGCCGATGTCCGCGGTGACCTTCACGGAACCGAAGGCTTTGCTGCCCACGTCTTGCTCGGCAATGTCGTCCGCCACATCCGGCGGCAGGGTCAGGAAATGCCAGCCCGCTTCACCGGGGTAAAGCCACAGCTCGGCTTCAAAAACGTACGACGGCGTCACGCGCCGAGTATGGCACGCCGCCTTCAGCGGCGCCACGGTATGGCGGCTGGCCGGTGGGGTCGGGCGATGGTGCAGCCCGCCGAAACCCGGTCCGGTGGTTGAGCCTGTCGAAACCCACGGGACGAACCACCCGGCTGGATCTCACCAGCGGGCCGGTACTACGCCAGCGAACACCAGGACTGGCAACCACCCCACTGGCCACCCGGACTCCTACCCCACGACGGATCAAGCCCGCCACTGGATGGTGCGCTGCCCGCACCTGCACCTGCACCTGCACCTGTATCAGGGGCAGGCCCGGATGAGCCGTGTCCGTTCCGCGAGGCCCCGCCCTGGGCATTCACGGATGAGCCGTTCACGGATGAGGACCCATCATTCCAGGAATCACCGGGGCACCACCTGATCGATGAGGACGACCTCCCACCCGACCACGAAGCCTGGGACATCCTCCACACCATGCCCATCACCCTGCCCCCGGACCCCTACAAAGACCCGGAACCGGCACTCACCTGACACCGGAACGAAAGGGATCCATCTGTTGGCAGCCGGGTTGGCCGTTGACGCTCCGTCGCCTGCGGAGTAGCTTCTGCTCCATCCAGGCTGCCCTCACCTCAGCGGACAAGCCGTCGTCAGGTACCAGCCATCTTCGGAGGAGGCAGGCAGTAATGGCCCAACTGAACCCCTACCGGCGGGCAGGAGCCGTCATCACAGCGGCGTGCACGTGCTGGTTCCTTGGAATTTCAATGCTGGGTAACATCCACACTGTCACCGATGCTGCCACTCGGCTTGAGATGCTTGGCCGGCACCGTCGGCTCTGGATTCTGGGCCAGTTCCTGGCGGCTACCGGAACTGCCGCTGCTCCGGTTGGTTTCATCCGGCTCGCACAGCAGTTTCAATCCCGCCCGGCAGAAGTTCCAGGTAAAGCCAGCCATCTGGCCGTCGTCGCAGCAGGGGCACTGTCAGCCGGCAGCCCGCTGTTCATAGTTGCCCTGGCCGACCGCGCCGCCCACCTCCGCCGGTTTGCTTTCCGGGAGGGCGCCAGCTGGCCATTCCTCACCTATGCAGGACTGCAGACGGCGGGCGTCGGAGCGTTGGGCGCTGCACTCCAGCTCTCAGCGTTCAAGGGAGCAGTCGCGGCCAGCAGCGTCGCGAGCACCCCGCTCTTCGCCACCATTCTTGTGCGCTCTAAGGACATCCCGCCGTTTGTCTTCTACCTGCTGCAGCTCGCCGTAGGAATCAAGCTGCTGCGGTACCAACCCGAAATGCCCGGGAAGTCTGACGTTTAGGCCTGGCGGACCCGCAGCAGCTCCGGGACAGCCTCAATTTCCGCGGGGTCGAGGGCGTCCCGCATCGTGATCTTGACGGCATGGCGGACAACAGCGCCGAAGCCGAAATCTTCCGGCGGTGGACCTTCCAGCACTTTGTCCCGAACCCGCCGCTGTTCGGCCGCCCCCGTCCCCCGCGCAATGATGTCCTCTACGCCCTGCCGCGCCAACCCAAGCTCTCCCTGCTCGGCAAGGACAGGCGCCAGGTAGTCCACCAGGGACCGCACCACATCCACGGCGGGCGCCGGCCGGAAGGTGCCAAAATCCAGGAGTTCGCCGCCGAGCCCGCCGCTGCTCGCCTGCCACGATGCCATCCGCAGCAGCACGGTTGGCACCGGCGCGGGGTCGACACCGTCGCGCCACTCCCTCCCGGCCGTCTCCACCATCGCACGCACAAGGAGGGCGATGAGGGCCGCGTCCTCAGCACGGAGGCACACATCGGCCACCCGGACCTCCACGGTGGGGTGGTTGCGGGACAGCCGTGCGTCGAAGTAGAGCATGCCCTCGTCCAGCATCACGCCGGTGTCCAGCAGCCGGGTCACCAACCGGCGGTACGCGGGGTACGTCCCGTAGATACCCGCAGGCCCGGCCGTCGGCCAGCGGTTCCAGGCCTGCGTCCGGTAGCTTTCGAATCCAGTGGGGACCCCGTTCCAAAACGGTGAATTGGCGCTGAGGGCCGTCAACACAGCCAGTTTGTCCCGGATGCGGTCCAGCACGGCCACACCCTCTTCAGGTGACTCGACGAAGGTGTGGACGTGGAAGCCGCACGTCAGCTGCTCCTGTGCGGTGAGGCCGAAGCGCTCCAGCATCCTGGCGTACCGCGGGTCCGGGGTCGTGTGGCTGTTCAGGCCCAAGGGGGAAGTGGCGAGGGCGGCGACACGTGCCTGGTTCTTTTGCGCCGCCCGGTCGGCGAGCGTCCGCCCCGCACGGATCTGGTCCAGGAGCGGGCCGTACTCCAGGCAGGGCCGGGTCTGCGTCTCGATCTGCTCGAGCTTCAGCTCGGCACTCAAGCCCATCTCGTCGTCGTCGTAAACCGTTTTGTCCTCGGTTTCCAGCGCGTGCGGGTCCTGTGCCGAATCATCGGCGGCTACACGCCGTCCGGACAGCAGCGCGTCAGCCAGGGCAAGCGGCTCCCCCGTCTCGGGATGCACAATGAGGAGCTCTTCCTCCACGCCGAATGTACGCATACTCACATTCTGCGGCAGCGACGGGGGATGTGTAGCAGCCCCGCCCTTCATGACGAACCGTTAATGGTCAGTCCTGGAAGTACTCCACCTTTGCGCCAATGGTGTTCAGCCGCTCCGCCAGGTCCTCGTAACCGCGCTCGATGACGTAGATGTTCCGGAGTTCCGAGACGCCGCGGGCCGCGAGCATGGCCAGCAGCAGGCAGGCTGCCGGACGCAGCGCGGGCGGGCACCCCACTTCAGCTGCACGCCATTTGGTTGGCCCGTTCACGTAGATACGGTGCGGATCGAGCAGCTGGACCTGGGCGCCCAGCCGGTTCAGCTCCGTCAGGTAGATGGCGCGGTTCTCGTACACCCAGTCGTGAATCATGGTTTGGCCGGTGGCGTTGGCCGCAATGACCGCAAAGAACGGCAGGTTGTCGATGTTGAGCCCGGGGAAAGGCATCGGGTGGATCTTGTCCTCGGGCGCCCGCAGCTCAGAAGGCTTGGTGGTCACGTCCACCAGCCGGGTGCGGCCGTTCCGCGCCATGTATTCGCCAGAGATCTCCAGTTCCTGGCCCATCTGGCCGAGGGTTGCCAGCTCGATCTCCATGAACTCAATCGGTACGCGGCGTACCGTCACCTCTGAATTGGTGACGATGCCCGCGGTGATCAGGCTCATGGCCTCGATGGGGTCCTCGGACGGGAAGTATTCGATGTCGGCATCGATCACCGGGCGGCCGGTGATCCTCAAGGTGGTGGTTCCAACGCCTTCGATTTCCACGCCCAGCATCTGCAGGTAGAAGCAGAGGTCCTGCACCATATAGTTGGGGCTGGCGTTGCGGATCACAGTGGTTCCCTCGCGGTGCGCCGCCGCCATGATGGCGTTCTCGGTGACGGTGTCCCCCCGCTCGGTCAGCACGAACGAACGGTCGTTGGTGTCCGCCGGCGGCGCCTGGATGGTGTAGAAGCCCGCACTGGCTTCCACAGACAGGCCAAACTGGCGCAGGGCCTGCATGTGCGGTTCAACCGTGCGGATACCCAAGTCACAGCCACCGGCGTACGGAAGCCGGTATTCCCCTGATTCGTCCAGCAGCGGTCCCAGCAGCATGATCACGCTCCGGGTCCGGCGGGCGGCCTCGACGTCCATTCCCGCCAGGTCCAGGACAGCCGGGCGACGCAGCCTCAGGTCTGTATCGTTCAGCCAGGTGCATTCGACGCCGATACTGGTCAGGACCTCAACAATCCTGTTCACTTCCTCGATGCGGGCGAGCCGGCGCAGCACGGTGGTTCCCCGGTTGATAAGGCTGGCACAGAGCAGTGCGACGCCGGCGTTCTTGCTGCTGTTCACGTCCACGGACCCGGACAGGGTGCGCCCGCCCTCCACCCGCAGGTGCGTCATCTGGGGTTTGCCCACGTTGACGATGCTCAGATCAAAGATCGACTCGAGGCGCTGGATCATCTTCAGGCTCAGGTTTTGCTTGCCCTGTTCCATTCGGGCGACGGCGCTTTGGCTGGTTCCCAGCTCGGCGGCGAGCTGGCCCTGCGTCCAGCCCCTCTCGCTCCGAGCGTCCCGGAGCATGGCGGCAACGTACTCGCTGGTTTCCTGCGTCATGCGAAAAATATATCATAGATGAGTTACGACGACGGCAACTTGCCTTGCCCCGATGGAACGTGCCGCGCTTTACCCGATTCGTGCGATAGAGCAAATTTTGAGGTGCTGCTGCTTGTCCGGCTCCAGCCGCCGCGCGAGACTGGAAGGGAACCTTCTCCACCGCAGTAACGGAGCTGATATGTTGCCCCGGTCGTCCGCCCGCCGCTCACTGGCAAGGCGAGCCTTGCTCGCGGCAACGGCCCTGCTCCTCGCCGTAGCGGGCCCGGTTGTCGCGGCGCCGGCCGGGGCAGGCGAAGGGCTTGCCGCCGCATTCCAGGCGAGCCCGGCCGCGGCCGCGCCTTCGTCCGGCGAGGGAGGCGAGGCAGCCCTGGGCAACGACGTGTCCTGGCCGCAGTGCGGCAAGGAACTGCCGAGGGGGCACGCGTTCGGCATCGTGGGCGTCAACAACGGGCTTGCCAACAACACCAACCCCTGCCTCGAAGAACAGCTGGAGTGGGCCGCCAAATCACCGGGCCTTCCCGGCCAGCCGGACGTATCCCTCTACGTCAACACCGCAAACCCGGGCAGCGGCGGTTCGTGGTGGCCCGCCAGCAACGACTATCCCACCGGCCGGCAGGTCCACAACCCTTATGGCTCCTGCAGGGAAGGTGACTACGGCACGGCCTGCGCCTACATGTACGGCTACGCCAAGGCCTACGACGACGCTTACGTCCGCGGGATCACCAACCCTGCCGGCTACTTCTGGTGGCTGGACGTTGAAACCGAAAACAGCTGGTCAAGCGACAAGGATGCCAACCGGGCGGTCCTTGAGGGCATGACGGACTTCTTCCACAGCATCAAGGTCAAGGGCGTCGGCATCTACTCCACGAAGCTGCAATGGAGCCGGATCGTCGGGACGGTCAGCAGTTCCAGCAACCTCTATCCCCTGCCCAGCTGGCTGGCCGGTTCCCGGGATGCCGTCCGCGCGGCTGCCGCATGCTCCCGCGCTCCGCTCACCGGCGGCGGCAAGGTGGTCCTGACACAATTCGTCGCGGACGGCTTCGACTACAACCATCCGTGCAGCTAGGACAGCGGGGGCAGGGACGGCCGGCGCCAGGACAACAGGCACGGACAACATGCACACGGACAACTGGCGCAGGGAGGTCAGCTGCCCAGCCACACCATGTTCCACGTGCCCGCAGAGACGGCCGCCACCATGGCAAGGGCCGCTACCAGCAAGCCACCGGCCAGCACCCAGGCATCCAGCGCGCTGTAGGTTGATGCGCGCGCCCAAGTGCGGGTTCCGCCGCCAAAGCCCCTGGCTTCCATGGTGACCGCAAGCCTGGAAGCACGGCGGATTGCCTGCACCAGGAGCCCGAAGCTTTGGCCCAGCGTCGCCTTGGCCCGCTGGACGGCATTACCCCGCGAACCAACGCCCCGGGCACGTCGGGCCATGCCGATCGTCTGCCATTCCTCGGCCAGGAGCCCGACCAACCGCATGGCGGCCAGGGTGCCCAGCACGAACCGGTGCGGCAGCCGTGCCTTCTGCGCCAGCGCATCGGCGAGGTCGGTGGCATCGGTGCAGCTCATCAGCAGGACGGCCGGCAGCGCAATCGCCAGGCCGCGGAGCATAAAACCGATCCCCGTCTCAAGCGAGCCTTCGCTCATGGTCCAGATGCCGGCGTCGAGCAGTATCCGCCCGCTGTCCGGCGCCAGGATGGAAGTACTCCATCCACCCACCGCGGCGGCAAGAATCAGCGGCCAGCCCCGCTGCCAGAGCAGGGTGAGGGTAAGGCCTGCCAACGGAAACAGCAGGAATTCGAAGGCAAGCGCCACGGAGGCTGAGACCCAGTCGATGGACAGCGCCAGTACCACGGTGATGAGGACGACGGCGGCCAGCTTGCTCAGCGGGTTTGCGCGGGTGAGGAGTGCCTGGTTTCCGCGCAGGTGCAGTTCCTGCCTCACAGGGCCATCTCTTCGGCTGGGGACATTTTCAGCTCGGACCCGCCCAGTGCGGCCGTGAACTCGGCGTCATGGGTCACGGCCACCACGGCGGTGCCGGCGTCGAGTAGTTCGGACAGGAAGGACGCGAGTTCGGCCCAGGTGTTGGCGTCCTGGCCGAACGTCGGCTCGTCCAGGACCAGGACCTGCGGGCTCGCGGCCAGGACGGTGGCGACGGAGAGCCGCCGCTTCTCACCGCCGGAGAGTGTGTAGGGGTTCGCTTCCACGAGTGCGGTCAGGCGAAGCCGTTCGAGCAGCTCGTCCACGCGGTCCTCCCCGTACCCCAGGTGCCGCGGACCGAACAACAGCTCATCGCGGACAGTGCCGGTGACGAACTGGTGCTCCGGTTCCTGGAAGACGGTACCGATCCGCTGGATCAGCTGCTCCGCTTTCCACTTGTACGGATCGATTCCCGCGCCCCGGCTCAGCTCCGTGGTGGCCGAAACCTTCCCGGCCACCGGCTCCAGCAGCCCGGCGAGGGTCAGGGCGAATGTGGACTTCCCGGTGCCGTTGGGTCCGGTGATCGCCAGTGCCTGGCCTGCCCGGACCTGGGCGGTGATGTCCTCCTGCACCGGGACGGGCGGGATCTTCCGGAACCCGCTGCGCCGGGGGCGTTCCCGGGAAACCGCTGCCTTTTCCGAAGCCAGGAGGAGGTTGCCCGCACCAGCGGCCGGGGCCGGCGAGCGTTCACGGGTGGCCGGTATGTACCCGGGAACCCAGACGCCCGTCCGCGCCAGCATCGCACGGGCTTCGCCAAGCACCTGGTCCGGCGGGCCGTCCAGGAGCACGGCGGGAGCGGCGGACGAGCCCGGCTGCAGGACAACGATCCGGTCCACCAGGTCCTTCCAGACGGCCACCCGGTGTTCGACCACCACCAGGGTCGCCCCGGTTTTGTCCAGGCACCGCGCGACGGCGTCGCGGACTTCCAGCACGCCCACCGGATCCAGGTTGGCGGTTGGTTCATCCAGCAGGATGAGCCCGGGCCGCATCGCCAGGATGCCCGCCAGCGCCAAGCGCTGCTTCTGCCCGCCGGACAGGGCGGACGTCGGATGGTCCAGCGGCAGGTGGGAAAGTCCGACGTCGGCCAGGGCCTCGTGCACGCGCGTCCAGATCGCGTCGCGCGGCACAGCGAGGTTCTCGGCGCCGAAGGCGACGTCGTCCCCCAACCGTGAGAGGACCACCTGCGTCTCGGGGTCCTGCTGCATCAGGCCGGCGCGTCCGCGCTGCCCGCGCGGGGACGTTCCGTCCACCAGAAGCGAACCGGATTCGTCGGAATCGCCTGCCTCGCCGTCGTCGTTCACGTCCCCCAGCACCCCGGCGAGGGCGTGGAGCAGCGTGGACTTGCCGGCACCCGACGGGCCCAGCAGGAGCACGCGCTCCCCCGGGCTGATGTCCAGGTCGAGTGCGTGCACGGCCGGCTTGGGACGGCCGGCATGCCGCCAGCCCCAGCCCCGCGCCGTAACTTTCGCGGGCCGCACGGCTGCTGCTCCGCCGTCGAACGTTCCCGGCATCAGGAGAAGACGGGCTCCGTTGCTGCCTTGCGGGAGGCGAAGGAGCTCAGGACGCCCGTTTTGGCCAGGCCGCGCGTGGCAATCCAGGACAGGGCGCCTGCGATGACGGCCCCGGAGACTGCCGTGAAGATGATGTACGCGAGCTTGTCACCGGCGGAGTAGGCGATGTTCCAGCCCCACGGCGCGAACGAGTCGTTCAGGCCGCAGAACAGGCCTGCGGCGGCACCGGCCAGCAGCGATACCGGCAGGTTGAACTTCTTGTAGACGAAAATCGCGAAGACGATCTCGGCCCCGAGGCCCTGGACAAAGCCCGAGAACAGCACGGACGCCCCGTACTGGGAGCCCATCAGGAGTTCACCGGTGGCGGCGACGGTCTCGCAGAACAGCGCAGCGCCTGGCTTGCGGATGATCAGCATGCCGAGGACGGCGGGGATCATCCAACCGCCGGCGATCAGCCCGGTGAGCGGCGGGTAGACGGCGTTCATCGGTGCTGAAACGGCGGCCGCGCCCTGGGACCAGGCCCAGAAAATGACGCCCCCGGCGATGGCGATCAGGGCCGCCACCACGATGTCAACGACGCGCCAGGACTTGCTCGTGGCCTTCTTGATTGATGCAGTGCTCATGGAATCCTCCTGGGAAACAGGAGGGGAAAGTTCGGCGACGGCCCACTGCCGCTGCCGGACTTCGAGAACTCGACTCCCTTGCGCCGGTACTAACCGGATCAGGTTCGAGGGTCTGCGGCTGTCCGCACTCTCAGCGCCCACCTTCGGTGCCTGGCCTGGCCAGTGCCGACGGCGGCGCTCCCCTGTCGTAATAGATGCTTTGTTGATGCTTCGGATGCCCTGTTGGGCGGTGTCCAGTTTACACCGGGAGAGGGGTAGATTGTGGGCCATGACTGCCAATCCGCCGCATGTGACTGTCTTCGATCCGGACTCCGACTCCGCCCAGCCGGAGGGTTCGCTGGAAGCCCTGATCGGCCGCATCGAGGGTGAAATCCGCGAACTGCAGTTCCCCGGCTTCTCCCTGGACGACGCACTGAACCTCGGCCTCCTGCTGGTGGAGCTGGGCAAGGAGCGCTTACTGCCCATCGCGATTGACATCACGAAGGGCGACCAAGTCCTGTTCCACGCTGCCCTCCCTGGCGCCACCCCGGATAACGACCAGTGGATCCGCGCGAAACAACGGACTGCTGCCCGCTATGAGGTCCCGTCACTGCTGGTGGGGCTGCGCGGGCGGCTCCGGGGTGGCCGGATCGAGGACAACGCGTGGTTCGACCAGGCCCGCTATGCGGCGCACGGCGGGTCCTTCCCGGTCTACGTCACGGGGGTTGGTGCGGTGGCAACCGTCACCGTGTCCGGGCTGCCCCAGCTGCAGGACCACGACCTGGTGGTAGAGGCGATGCGTGAGGTGCTGCGCCCGGCCGGTGCCAACGGCACGTCATGACCGCGGCCCCGGACAACAACCCCGTCCGGGCGGCGCTGGACAAGGCGGAGGACGAAATGATCTACCTTGGCCCGGACCATCCGTACTACCCGCTGCTGGCCGAACTCGCGGCGGCCGTCGGCAAGGCCTGGCAACAGGGGTTCGAACAGGGCCAGAGCGGCGGCCACCATGTCAACCCGTATACCTGGAGCAGCGCCGGCTGACACAAGATCCCCTTTGCAAGAAACGCCAAATACAAAGCCTGCTTAGCTTTTATTAGTAACCCTGCTTACTATATTCTTCCACGGGGTTGGAGGAGGACAGGGACATGGCAGTCAACACGCGACCGGCAGGCGTCCGCACGGCTCTGCAATGGTCAGCCCTGGCCACAGGCGCCGTGTTCCTGCTCGCAGGCACTCTGGGCTTCCTTCCGGGCATTACCGCCAACTACACCTCGCTCCAGTTTGCGGGTCCGGACTCGGGTGCCCTGCTGCTGGGCATTTTCCAGGTCTCAGTCCTGCACAACCTGGTCCACCTTGCCTTTGGCGTTGCAGGCCTGGCCATGGCCCGCACACACCGGCAGGCGAGGAACTTCCTGATCTACGGCGGTGTCACCTACCTGGCCCTCTGGCTGTACGGACTGCTCATCGGCGATGACACCCCCGCGAACTTCATCCCTGAAAATCACGCGGACAACTGGCTGCACCTCATCCTGGGGCTGGCCATGATCGCCCTGGCCATCGCACTTTCCCCCCGGACGGCCCCGGCAGGCCGCCGGGAACCATGACGACGGACGGAACCGGCGTCTGCGCCCGGCAGCCGCACCGGAACCGCCGCCCGCCTGAGACCGCATCCGCCGAAACAAGGAGCACCACATGAGAATCCCGGAACCGCGAGGTCCCATCAGCAGCGCCCTCTTCGACATCCTGGTTGGCGGCCCGGACGGGTCTGACGGCTCCCTCGCCGGGCTGGGCACCCTGGCCGCCAGGCAGCTGGCTGCCACAGACGACATCATTTGCGACGACGACGTCCAGCTGGCCCTCTTCTGCCTCTACGAACTGCACTACTCCGGGCTGGAAGGCGTACAGGACGACTGGGAGTGGGATCCCGGGCTCATCCGGGTCCGCCACCTCCTCGAGCAGCCGTTCGAGCAGGCCTTGCGGCGTGCCGCCAAGGAAGCTGCCGGGGACCTGGAGCTTCCGCCCACGGCCCGGCTGACCAGCGATGCGGTGGCGGACGTCCTGTTCGGCCTGGCAGGCAGGGACTCGGGCCCCAGCGTTTCCCGGTTCGCGGCCAGGAAAGCGAGCCTGGAGCAGCTCAAGGAGTTCCTGGCCCACAAGTCCATATACCAGCTCAAGGAAGCCGATCCGCACACCTGGGCCATCCCGCGGCTGAGCGGACGGGCCAAGGCCGCGCTGGTCGAGATCCAGGCGGACGAGTACGGAGGCGGCCGCCCCGACCGGATGCACAGCGCACTGTTTGCCCGGACCATGCGCGGCCTGGGTATGGATGACAGTTACGGCGCCTACGTCAACGCGGTTCCGGCCGTCTCCCTTGCCGCCGTCAACCTCATGTCGCTCTGCGGGCTCAACCGCCGCCTCCGCGGCGCCATCACAGGCCACCTGGCGATCTACGAAATGACCTCCTCACGCCCCAACCGCTTCTATGGCAACGGCTTCCGCCGGCACGGCTTCGGCACCGACGTAACCCACTACTTCGACGAACACGTCGAAGCGGACGCCGTCCACGAGCAGATCGCCGGCCGTGACCTCGCCGGCGGACTGGTCGAGGCCGAGCCGGCCCTGCTCGACGACGTCCTGTTCGGTGCCACGGCAGTTATGGCCATCGACGCACGGCTGTCCGCACACCTGCTGGAATCCTGGGAAAACGGCCGCTCCTCACTCCGGGCGGCAGCACCGGCGGCGGCATGACCTGGTGGACTACCTGCAACACCTCACCGGCTGGATCGACGTCCGCTACACGCGCGGGTCCCTTACCGCCGTCGCGGGTTACCTGTGCGGGGCTGCCCCCGCCACCGGCCACGGGCACGAAACGTTCAATCAATGAAGGAGCAGCCATGAACCAAAACCCGCCCGACAGCTCCATAGTGGTGTGCCCCGACGGGCCGCTGATCATCCGGGGCGACTTCGAGATTGTCACTCCTTCCGGGGAAACCGTACCCCGCGACCGGAAGACCGTGGCACTGTGCCGGTGCGGCGCGTCCGCAATCAAGCCGTACTGCGACGGAACGCACAAGCTGATCAAGTTCCGCACGGAGCCGGCGGCCCCCTGAGGTGCCCTCCATCGCGGACTGGACCGTGTCCTGGGAGGCCTGGTGCGGCCGCCCTGACGCTAGGCTAGGGGAAGTCCTGCATTCACCGACGCCGGGAGGCACGCAATGAACTTTTTCATCAAGCTGCTGGGCACGGGCATCAGCCTGCTGGCCGGATTCGCCGGAACCAAGGCCGTGGACGTGGTCTGGGAGAAGGTCACGGGCAGCAAGCCGCCTAAGCACGACAAGGACGACGTCCCCACCACGCTCCGCACCGCCCTGACGTTCGCGCTGGTGTCAGCATCAGTCAGCGCCGTCATCCAGGTGCTGACCAACCGCGGCACCCAGCGGGCCATCACCCGGTTCGCAAAGACCAAGGACCTCGTCTAACCCTTCCGGATCTCCCCCGCTAGGGGTGTGGGCCGTCGCCGGAGCCGTCCTCGCGGGCGGCTTTGGCGGCGGCCTTTTGCACTACCGCTTCCAGCTCATCCTTGCTGAGCAGCTCGCGGTGCAAGTGCTTGGTCCGGTAACCGGCGCGGCCCACCATATGCGCCGAGACAGGCACCGTGAGGAGCTGGAAAATCCAGGCCACCAGCAGCACCGGCCACACCCACCAGGTGCGCATCTGCAGCCCGATGGAGGCCAGGAGCAGGAACAGCCCCAGCACCTGGGGCTTGGTGGCGGCATGCATGCGGCTCAGAAGGTCGGGGAAGCGGAGCAGGCCGATGGCGGCGCCCAGGGACATCACCGCGCCCACCACCATAAATACGGCGGATACCAGGTTGATCCAGCCGTCCACTGTGGCCAGGTCAAGGCTCCAGCTCTCAGGACTCATTGGGCTGCTCCCTCCGGTCCGCCACGAACCGGGCGACCGTCACGGAGCCGATGAAGCCAATCACGGAGATGGCCACCACCAGCATGAGGTTGTTGAGGTGGCGGTTCACGGCCATGTCGATGCACAGCGCCCCGCCCAGGATTGCCAGCAGGACATCGGACGCGAGCACCCGGTCCAGCAGCGATGGGCCGCGGGCGATCCGGATGATGGCCCCCGCGGCGGCGAGCGAGAAGATGACGGCCGTGATGGCCAGGACAGCCTGCATCATGCGGCGGCCTCCTTCCGGACGGCTTCGAGTTCTTCGGGCGTGCCCATAATCCGGATCAGGCCGGCCTCGATGGAGCGGACCTCATTGCGCAGGTTTTCCACGTCCTCCGGGGTGCTGATGTTGATGGCGTGCAGATACAGCGTGGACGTTGACCGGTCCACTTCCACCACCAGGGAGCCCGGGATCAGGGAAATCACGTGCCCCGTTGCGGTGACCAGCAGGTCCGAGTGGCTGCGCAGGGCCACGGCGACGACGGCGTTCGTCACCTTGGGTCCCTTGGCGATGGCCAGGTACAGGATCTGGGCGCTGGCGATAACCACCTTGGCAAGGAAGGTCAAGGCGAACGGGATGGCATGGAGAATATTGAAGCGGCCGCTAAGCTCCACCGGCGGAAGGTAGAACATCCGGGCCACGGCAATGGCCAGCAGTGCACCGAACAGCAGGTTGCCGGGGCTGAAATCCTGCCACAGGGCACCCCAGACGATCACCAGCCATACAAGGAGCGGCAGTTCCTGGCGGAGCGAAATGCGTTGGCGGCTCATTGCCCTCCTCCCTCCACGCCGGCAGCCGGGGTTTGAATGGGAGGCACCACGGTGTCTTCACCCATCACGGCCTGGATGTACGGGGCCCTGTCCAGCATGTCCTTTGCCGCCCGGTCGGACAGCCCGAACAGCGGCCCGGCGAAGACGGTGAGGGCCACACCCATGACCACCAGGCCCAAGGTTGAGCCCACCATGGTCCTTGGCAGCAGGGTGGCGTGGCGTGCGGTCCCCGTGCGGCTGGCGAGCATCAGGCCGGCAGGGCCCGGCTGCACCCCGCGTCCTGTTTCCTCAGGGTCGGCCGGGTCGGCCAGCAGCACCGGGTCGGGGTGCTCGGCGTCGGAAGGCCGGCGCCAGAATGCGCGGTTCCAGACCCTGGCCACCGCCAGCAGGGTCAGGAGGCTGGTGAGGACGCCGCCAACCACCAGCGCGTAGGCAAGCGGGGTTCCCAGTTCGATGCCGGCCTGCATCAGCCCCACTTTCCCCAGGAATCCGGAGAAGGGCGGGATGCCGGCCAGGTTCATGCCCGGGATGAAGAACAGGAGGGCCAGGAGGGGCGAAAGCTTGGCCAGGCCGCCCAGCCGGTCCACGGAGGAACTTCCGCCGCGGCGTTCAATGAGGCCGGTCACCAGGAAGAGACTGGTCTGGATGGTGATGTGGTGCGCAACGTAGAACACGGCCGCGGCCAGTCCCACCACGGAGGACATGGCCAGCCCGAACACCATGTACCCGATGTGGCTGACCAGCGTGAAGGAGAGCAGACGCTTGATGTCGCTCTGCGCCAGGGCGCCCAGGATCCCCACCACCATGGTCAACAGCGCCGCGATCATCAGGGGTGTGTTTAGCGAGTCGCCGGGGAAGAGCAGCGTTTCCGTGCGGACCATCGCGTAGACGCCCACCTTGGTGAGCAGGCCGGCGAACACGGCAGTGACCGGCGCGGGCGCCGTGGGGTAGGAGTCGGGGAGCCAGAAGGACAGCGGGAACACGGCCGCCTTGATGCCGAACGCCACCAGCAGCATCACGTGCAGGAGGGTCCGGGTGCCCTGGTCCAGCTCGCCGAGCTTGAGGGCGAGGTCGGCCATGGTGATGGTTCCGGTGGCCCCGTAGACCATGGCGATGGAGATCAGGAACAGCACCGAGGACACTACCGAGACCACCACATAGGTGACGCCGGCCCGGATGCGCGGGCCGGTGCCGCCGAGGGTCATCAGCACGTAGCTTGCCGTCAGCAGGATCTCGAAGCCCACGTAAAGGTTAAAGAGGTCCCCGGACAGGAAGGCGTTGGACACCCCGGCCACCAGGATCAGGTAGGTGGGGTGGAAGATCGAGACGGGCGCGTCGTGGTCGCCGTCGGCCATGCCCTGCCCGGTGGCGTACACGAGGACGGCGAGGCTGACGGCGGAGCTGACCACCAGCATCAGCGAGGAGAACTGGTCCACCACCATCACGATGCCCCAGGGCGGAAGCCAGCCTCCGATTGTCACCGCCACCGCGCCGCCGTCCCACACGTGCGCCAGCAGCACGCATTCGAGCAGCAGGGTCAGGGACAGCAGGCCGATGCTGACGGCCCGCTGCGCCCGGGAGTGCCGGATCAGCAGGAAGGTGAAGGCAGCACCAAGGATGGGAAGTACGACGGCGAGCGGCGCCAGGCTTGCGATGTTCACTTTCCGCCGCCTTCCGGGCCGGGATCGACGTTGCGTGGGCCGGGTTTTTCTTCCTCGGCGGCATGTTCAGCGGGCATCTCCCGACCACCGGCAGTGACGGTGGCCAGTGGGAACTCGGACGTCTCGACGGGGATCTCCGCGTCATCCTCGGCGTCGAAACTGGGGGTCTCGGCAACGCGAAGGTCTTCCACGTCGTCCTGGATTTCGTCACGGCGGGCAAGCACCCAGGTGCGGTAGATGATGCCCAGCATGAACGCGGTGACGGCGAAGGAGATGACGATGGACGTCAGGATCAGGGCCTGCGGCAGGGGATCGTTGTAGTCCCCGGGTGCAATGTCCTTGGAGTACAGCGGGGCCAGGCCCGCGTAGCCGCCGGTGGCGAGGATCAGCAGGTTAGTGGCGTTGGCCAGGAGCATCAGGCCCAGCAGCACGCGGGTGAGGCTGCGTTCCAGGATCAGGTAGATGCCGCAGGCGTACAGGGCGCCCATGACGATCAACAGGGTCAGGTTGATGCTCATGCTTTGCCCTTCACGGTGGTTTCAGCGGGAACCCCGTCCGGCTCCTGGTCCTCGGCGGGGGCGGCGGCCCGTTCCTCGAAGTGTTCATCGATCTCCGCGCCCAGGCTGCGCAGCACGTCCAGCACCAGGCCGACCACCACGATGTAGACCCCGATATCGAAGATGGTCGAGGTGACGAACTTGATGTCGCCGAACACCGGCAGCCAGAACTGGATAATGGCCGTCTGGAACACCTGGCCGCCCAGGAGCAGCGGCACCACGCCTGAGGCCGCTGCCACGGCAAGGCCAACGCCCAGCAGTGCACCGGCGCTGATGGGCGTTGCCTCGCGCAGTTCGAACCGGCCGCCTGCCAGGTACCGGATGGTCAGGGCCAGCCCGGCGGTCAGGCCGCCGGCAAAACCGCCGCCCGGAAGGTTGTGGCCCGCCAGCAGCAGGTAGAGCGAGAAGATCACCAGGGAGTGGAAGATCAGCCTGGTCACCACCTCGAAGATGATGGACCGGCGTTCGGGGGCCAGCGTCCGGCCGGCCACCAGCCAGGCGTCCCGGGCGGCGGCGGCGAACTTCCGGCTGAGGGCCAAGGCGGCACCGTCCCGGGAGCCCGGGTCCACGCCGTGGTGGCGGCCCACCGATCCCTCAGCTACCGAGGCGGATGCCTGGATCCGGTCGCCGCGGCCGCGGACAAAGATCAGGCTGGCCACGCCGGTGGCGGCGAGCGCCAGCACGGTGATTTCGCCAAAGGTGTCCCAGGCGCGGATGTCCACGAGCGTGACGTTGACGATGTTCAGTCCCCCGCCGCCCTCGTAGGCCAGCTCCGGGAACTGGAGCGAGACGGGGGCCGCAACGCGCGCTCCCATGGCGAAGATGGCGGCGAACACCATGGTGGCGCCGAAACCCAGGCCGATGATGACGCGGACCACCCGGTACTTCCCCCCGGTCCGGTCGCGGAGCTCCGCGGGAAGGCTGCGCATGGCCAGGACGAAGGCCACCAGGATGATGGTTTCCACCAGCATCTGCGTGAGGGCGAGGTCCGGCGCGCCCTGCAGCGCAAACATCAGCGCGATCCCGTAACCGGTGACAGAAACCATCAGGACCGCCAGGAAGCGTTTGTTCGCCTTGACCGCGGCGAGCGCGCCGATCACGATGCCCGCCCCGACCACGAGTTGGAGCGGAGAGCCGGGGTCCACCAGGTAGACGCCGTCCGGCAGGGGTTTTCCGGCCACCAGGATCACGGCCAGGGGCAGCACGAACGCGACGCTGAGGATGACAGCCAGGTAGAAGTACAGCGAACCGCGCTGGGTGCGGCCGGTGATCCAGACGGCGATGTCGTCGAGCGCGCCGACGGTCAGCTGGTAGGCACGGTCGGCGTCAACCCAGTCCGGGACCCGGGACTGGGCCCGGGACACGGCGTCGCGGCCGAAGTGCATCGCCAGGCCCAGCGCGAAGGTGAGGGCGGTCAGGCCAAGTGCCGGGGTCAAACCGTGCCACAGCGCAAGGTGCCCGGCCTGCTCGGCTGCAGTGCCGGCGTCGGGCGCTGTGGAGGCGAACAGCGCGGCGTAGGGCTGGATCCAGGAGTCCACGGGAACGGGCCAGATACCGTACGCGATGGTGAGGATGCTGAGGACGGCGGGCGCCGCGAGGAAGGCGGGGCTGATCGCCTTGAAAGGGGTGGGTTCCACGCCTGGCTTGACGGCGAACGCGCCCCACATAAAGCGCGCACTGTAGGCAAAGGTGAGGACGGATCCCACCACTAGACCGGCCAGGACCACCATTCCCCAGGGGCCGGCGGCAGGATCGGCGGCGTGGTGGACGAAGGCCTCCAGCACGGACTCCTTGGCAACGAAGCCGGCCAGCAGCGGGACGCCGGCCATGGACGCGGCACCGATGCCGGCCACGATGCCCAGGGCGCGGGACGAGCGGAAGACGCCGGAGAGCTTGCGGACGTCGCGGGTTCCGGACTGGTGGTCGATGATGCCGACCACAAGGAACAGCGTGGCCTTGAACAGTCCGTGGGCCAGCAGCATCGCAAGGCCGGCGAGCGCCGCGTCCGGCGTTCCAAGGCCTACCACCATGGTGAGGAAGCCGAGCTGGCTGACCGTCCCGTAGGCCAGGATCAGTTTGATGTCGGTTTGCCGCAGCGCCCGGTAGCCGCCCACCAGCATGGTGGCCAGGCCCAGGCCCAGCACCACGGGCTGCCAGTAGGCGGTCTCGGAGAATCCGGGAGCAAGGCGCGCCACCAGGTAGATGCCTGCCTTCACCATCGCAGCAGCGTGCAGGTAGGCGCTGACGGGGGTGGGCGCGGCCATGGCGCCCGGGAGCCAGAAGTGGAAGGGGACCAGCGCGGACTTGGTGATGGCGCCCACCAGGATCAGGACGACGGCGGCGCCCACCAGGGTGCCGGACGGTCCGCTGGCCAGGCCGGGAGCCTGCTCAAGGATGGCGGAGACGCGGTACGTTCCGGCTGTGTGGCCCAGCATGATCAGGCCAACAAGCATGGCCAGGCCGCCTGCCGTGGTGACCATCAATGCCTGCAGCGCGGACCGGCGTGCCGCAAGCCTGGTCCGGGCGAAGCCGATCAGGAGGTAGGACAGGATGGTGGTCAGTTCCCAGAAGATGAAAAGCAGCAGGAGGTCGTCGGCCACCACCAGGCCGAACATCGCGCCGGCGAACGCCAGGAGCTGGGCGCCGAACGCTCCGAGGTCCTGGTCCTTCCGTTTGAAGTACCGCGCGCAGTAAAGCAGGACCAGGGCACCGACACCGAGCACCAGCAGCGACATGACCCAGGCGAGGGCGTCCAGGCGGAACGCGAATTCGAGGTGCAGGCCGGGAATCCAGGGGATGACCTCAGCCACCGCTTCCGCGCCGCCATAGACGGGGGCGTGCTGCGCGACGAGCCACCCGAAGGAAGCGGCAGGAACCACGGCGAGTGCGTAGAACGCGTTGCGCCCCCACATCCTGAAGAGGAACGGCGCCAGGACAGCCACCGAAAAGTGCACGGCAAGGACTGTAATCACTGGATTCTCCGCAACGTCAGGAATTCGATTGTCAAAAGTTAAAGCAGGCGGGGCACAGAGTCAGGTTCGGGAGTAGCCAGTTTATCAAGCGTCTGTGCTCACCCCGGACGCATGCAGGCGGCCCCTCCCCGGTTTGCCCCGCCGTCCCGGGCCCTGGGTCCAACGCCTGTTCGCCACGGGCGGATACGATGCATCGTATGAACAGCGCCAGCGCTCCCGGGGCCATGCAGCCGGCGTCGGAACTCGAGTCCGGACACCAGGCATCGGGCAAGGGCCGGATCCTTGCCTGGGCATCCTGGGACTGGGGCTCGGCCGCCTTTAACGCCGTGATGACCACCTTTGTGTTCACCGTCTACCTGACCTCCAACGCGTTCGGCGGCGAGGACCAGGCGTCAGCAGTCCTGGGCGGTGCCCTGGCCGTGGCGGGCTTCGCCATCGCATTGCTGGCCCCGGTCACCGGCCAGCGCTCCGACGCGGGCGGCCGGCGCAAGCTGTGGCTGGGAGTCAACACGGCCGCCGTCGCCATCCTTACCGCGCTGTGCTTCTTCGTCTTCCCCCGGCCTGAATTCCTCCTCCTCGGGGTATCCCTCATCGCGCTGGGCAACATCTTCTTCGAATTCGCCGGCGTGAACTACAACGCCATGCTCGCCCAGATCTCGACCCCGCGGAACATCGGCAAGGTCAGCGGCATCGGCTGGGGGGCGGGGTACCTGGGCGGAATTGTTGCGCTGCTGATTGTCCTCCAGCTGTTCGTCCAGCCCAGCTTCGACTGGTTCGGCGCCTCCACCCAGGACAGCCTGAACATCCGCCTGGTCGCGGTGTTCTCCGCGCTCTGGTTCTTCGTTTTCGCCCTGCCCGTGCTGTTCGCGGTCCCCGAGCTCCCGCGGTCCGCCCACGCTGCCCGCCTTGGCATCGTCGCCAGCTACGGCCTGCTGGTCCGGCGGATCAAGGCCATCTACGCCACCAGCCCGCACACCATCTACTTCCTGCTGGCCAGCGCCGTGTTCCGCGACGGGCTTGCCGCCGTCTTCACCTTCGGCGGGATCATCGCGGCCGGCACTTTCGGCTTTGAACTCTCCCAGGTCATATTCTTCGCCATCTTCGGCAACGTGGTGGCTGCGGTGGGTGCCGTCATCGGCGGCTTCCTCGATGACAGGGTGGGGCCGAAAACCGTGATCATCGGATCCCTGGTGGGCCTGCTGATTGCGGGAACGGTCATCCTGGTCCTCGGCAACGGGAACTATGTCTTCTTTGGCATGGAATGGGCGGGCAGCACCACGTTCTGGGTGTTCGGCCTGTTTCTCTGCCTGTTCGTCGGACCTGCGCAGTCGTCGTCGCGCGCCTACCTGGCGCGGCTGGCACCGCACGGCGAATCGGGCGAGCTGTTCGGCCTGTACGCGACCACCGGCCGGGCCGTCAGTTTCCTGGCACCGGCACTGTTCACCCTCTGCATCACCCTGGCCACCCCGCTCGTGCCGGCCGGGCAGGCGCAACGCTGGGGGATTTTGGGCATCATGGTGGTCCTCCTGGCGGGGCTTCTGGTCCTGCTGCCGGTGAAATCGCCGGACAAGGCACCCATAGCGGTTGTCCCTGCCGCCTAAAACGACAACCGGAAACCTTGCAGCGCCATGGCCTTTGGCCCGCCCCACGGGCGCTGACGGAAGACTAGGCTGGAACCATGAACGTGGACGAGACCAATCTTCCGGGCCTGGGCCGGCGGAAGGATTTCATGACAGCCTCCGGCCGCCGGATCGGCGTGGTGGAGCTGCGCGAAGGCCAGACGGAACTGATCATCTCCACCTGGGACGACCCCGATACCTGCCAGGCGTCCATTCCGCTGACCGGTGACGAAGCCGCCACACTGGGCAACCTGCTGGGCGGGCAGCACCTGGCCATGAAGCTGACGGAGGAGCACAAGGACGTCCCGGGCATCGTTACCCGGCAGTTCTCCATTGCCCCGGACTCCCCGTTCCAGAACCAGCCGATGGGCAAGGCGTGCATCCGCACCCGCTGCGGCGTCTCCATCGTCGCCATCATGCGCGAAGGCGAGGTGCTTCCCTCGCCGGGACCCGACGTCGTGCTTCACACAGGTGACCTGCTTATTGCAGTCGGAACCCAGGAAGGCCTCGATACGGCCGCCGACATCCTGCGCCACGGCTGAGCCTTATGGACCCGCTGGCCCTTACCCTCATTGAACTGGGGGCCGTTGTGTTCTGCCTCGGCCTGCTGGCCCGGCTGGCCGGACGGATCGGAATGTCACCCATTCCGCTCTACCTCCTGGGCGGGCTCGCCTTCGGCGCCGGCGGGATCATCAAGCTCGAAGGCATGCACGAGTTCGCGCATCTCTCCGGGGAGATCGGCGTTATCCTGCTCCTTCTTATGCTCGGTTTGGAATATACCGCGGCGGAGCTCTTCACCGGCCTGCGCAAGTCCTGGCAGGCGGGCGTGCTGGACCTCGTGCTGAACTTCCTGCCGGGCGCACTGCTTGCCGTGTTCCTGGGCTGGGGCGGCGTCGGGGCGATGGTGCTGGGCGGCGTCACCTATATCTCCTCCTCCGGCATCGCGGCGAAGGTCATCACCGACCTCGGCCGGCTGGGCAACCGCGAAACACCCGTGGTGCTGTCCATCCTGGTGTTTGAAGACCTGGCCATGGCTGTCTACCTGCCGATCCTCACGGCAACCCTGGCCGGCGTGAGCTTCCTTGGCGGACTCACCACGGTGGCGATCGCGCTGGCCGTGGTCACCGTGGTGCTGATGGTGGCCCTGCGGCACGGGCACCGCGTCTCCAAAGCCGTGCACAGCGAGAACTCCGAGGTGTTCCTGCTGAACGTGCTGGGCGCCGCCCTGCTGGTGGCCGGGCTGGCCTCGGCCATGCAGGTCTCGGCGGCGGTTGGCGCCTTTATGCTCGGGATCGCCATCTCCGGCGCCACCGCGCACAACGCCACCCGTATCCTCGAACCGCTGCGCGACCTGTTCGCGGCCATCTTCTTTGTGGCGTTCGGCCTGAACACGGACCCCGCCACCATCCCGCCGGTCCTGGGCTGGGCACTTCTGCTGGCGGCCGCCACGGCCGCCACCAAGATGCTCACGGGAATCTGGGCGGCGAAGCAGGCCGGCATTGCCCGGCCGGGCCGGTTCCGCGCCGGGGCGACACTGATTGCCCGCGGCGAGTTCTCGATCGTGATTGCAGGCCTGGCCGTGGCATCCGGAGCCGTCCCCGACGAGCTGGCCGCGCTGGCCACCGCCTACGTGCTGGTCATGGCCGTGCTCGGACCGCTGGCCGCCCGCTACGTGCAGCCCTTGGTCAAGGCCGCGGGCCGCCCCGGTGTTCCGGCGAAAGCCTAGAGGCGCTACCCCCGCCCCGCCGTGGGCCCCGGCCTGGCTAGATGGTGGTGCGGTGGAAGTTCAGGTGGCTGCGGCTGGCAGTGGGTCCGCGCTGTCCCTGGTACCGGTTGCCGTACTCGCCCTGGCCGTAGGGGAACTCGGCGGAGGACGTCAGGCGGAAGAAGCACAGCTGGCCGATCTTCATGCCAGGCCACAACTTGATGGGCAGCGTGGCCATGTTCGACAGCTCCAGGGTGACGTGGCCTGAGAAGCCGGGATCGATGAAGCCTGCCGTGGAGTGGGTCAGGAGGCCCAGCCGGCCCAGCGATGACTTGCCTTCCAGCCGGGCTGCGATGTCGTCCGGCAGGGTGACGGTCTCGTAGGTGGAGCCCAGGACAAACTCGCCCGGGTGCAGGATGAAGGCCTCGTCCTCTTCCACTTCGACCAGCCGCGTCAGCTCGGGCTGTTCCTGCGCCGGGTCGATGTGTGCGTACTTGTGGTTGTCGAAGAGCCGGAAGAACTTGTCGATCCGGACATCCACCGAGGACGGCTGCACCATCGCAGGCTCGTAGGGTTCCAGGACAATCCGCTCGGAGTCTATTTCGGCACGAATATCGCGGTCAGAGATCAGCACCGTCCCAAATTACCGTATGGCTTATCCACACCAACATTTTTCCGTTGTTGCTGTGACCTGGTGGGACTAATGTGGCCTCAGATACTTAGGCGCCGGATGGTCTCCCGGATGGCCCAACAGAGCTGGGGATGTTGTGAACAGATTAGTAGCGCCTTCGTTAATTGGCGCGCTCTGCGCCGTCGCGCTGGTTTCGTCGTCAACCGGTACGGTGCCCCCGCCGCTGCCCGCTGCCCAACCCGCCGCCGTCTCCGGGCCGCTGGGCGTCTCGCTGGAACCGGCGGTAAACGACGCCGGCACCTCCTTCGCGGGCGACGGCACCGCCGGATCCCGGCTCACGCCCGCCGTGGAACCAAACATCCGGCCGGCTTCGCCAACCACCGCATCTGAACCGCTGCCCGCGCCGGCACCTGAACCCGCCGCAACCTCCAGCACCACGGCACAGCCCGACTCACCATCCCTTGCCCAGGCCGCGCCGTCGGACACCCCCACTGTCGGCGAACCCGCAACGGCACCCGAGCCGCCGTCCATTCCGCCGCTCTGGGCACCGGACGAGGAACTGGGGAAGTCCACCACGGTGAGTCCGGCCCCGGAGGCCCTTGCGGCGCCGTCGCCCGAAGCCCTGGTCAGGGACGACAACACCGCCGCGATCCTTACAGTCTTTAACCGCATCAACGAGTACCGCATAGCCAACAGGCTTAATCCGGTGAAGTACAACTACACTGTGGCGGGCATGGCCCAGGAATGGTCGGACAGCATTGCATCCCGCGAGGTGATCGAACACCGCGCAAATTTCTGGACCGACCCCCGTGCCTTGAATCCAAACAACGGGGCCGGCGAGGTCATCGCCATCCGGACCGACCGCGACGCCGCAATGCTCGTCGAATGGTGGAAGGGCTCCCCGGGACACAACGCAATGCTCCTCGATCCGCGCTTCAACGTCATGGGCGCCGGCATCACCTACACGGACCGCACGTACAAGATCTGGGGCGTGGTCAACTTCTTCGGCTACACCACGCTGCCTGTCGGAACCGTGGATGCGCCCGGCGGGTCCGTCGGCGGCGGAGGCGGCACCGCCCTGCCGCCACCCGCACCCAGCATGTGCGATGCAGGCACCCGGCACATGCCGCCCACCCTTGACCTGTCCTCCGCCGCAATCACCGGTGGCGGCGACCTCGTCACCGTGGACTCTGCCGGACAGCTCATCCGAAGGGCCTCCCTCGGTGCCCGCGCCTATGGCCCCGGCAAGGTCATCGGCTCCGGCTTCAGCGGCGCCAAGGAAGTCTTTGTCACCGACTGGGACCGCGACGGCGCCTACGACCTGCTGACGCAGTGGACCGGCGGGAACCTCACCCTGCACCGCGGCATCGCCGGAGGTGGCTTCCTGGCGCCGGTAACCCTTGGTTCCGGCGGGTGGCAGTCCCTGACGCTGGCGGTGGGCGGCTGGTGCGCCAACAACCGGATGCCCCAGATCCTCGCGCTGGACACGGCCGGCAACCTCTTCCTCTACCCGAACAAGGGCACGGGCGACCTTGCGGCGCGGGTCCAGGTGGCCGGCGGCATCGCGGCCGCACGGCTGGCCATGGTGGACTACGACGCCGACGGGTTCCAGGACGTCCTGGGAATCCGGGCAGACGGCGTCGTCCAGCTCTATCGGGGATGGGGCACCACCGCGTTGCGGGCCGAAGCCAGGCCGACCGTGGCCACCGGATGGCAGGACGTCACGGGGATGAAGGCGCTGCGGGACGTGACGGCAATGAACTCCACCGGGCTCGCGCTGCGCCGCGCCAACGACTCCGTGCAGTACTGGGACCTGACCGTCGGAAGCCTCCAAGCGCCGTCGAACATCGTGGGCCCGTGGACGGGGCAGCGGCTGGCGCAGTAAGGGGCGGCCCGCGGGTCCTACCTGGCCGCCGGCTGAAGTTCCAGGACGTCCTTGAGGCGTTCCAGCTGCGCCACCTCGGCACGGACTTTCCGCTGGATCATGCCGTTCAGCAGGCCGAGCTTGTCCAGGTAGCCGAAGAGCCCCTCAGGCTGCGCCTTGAGCGCGAAACGGAGCCGGGTTCCCTCACCTTCGGTGCTGAGGTAGTAGCCACCTGTGCGGTTCGCGGGGCCGGACGTGACGTGGAACTGGATTTCGGCGCCCGGCCTGGCGTGGGTGATTTCAAAATCGGCCGGGATGCTCAGGCCGGACCTCCCGGCCACCATCTTCCGGTAGACAGCTCCCTTTGCTGCGGCCGTGCCGTGCAGCAATTTGACGCTGCGGACTCCGTCGCTCCAGGTGGGGAGGTTGGTTGCATCGAGCAGGTACAGATAGACGGCCATGGCGTCGCGCCGGATGAGGACCTCGTGCTCTGCGAATGCCATGAAGATCTTCCTGTGTTGACGTCGGCCTGCCGCAGTAGCCGCCTTCCCCCTGACGCCGCGGCTACCCGGATCAAGCTAACCAGCCGCTCCGGCCGCCGCCTAGCCAGGGGCAGGGACGTTATTGAAGAGTTACTGGATGACGCCGGCAAACAAAGGACACGGCGGGCATAGCGCCGGGATGGCCGGAGCGGCTGCGCAACTGCGCTAAGCTAAGTTCTGCCCCGTGCAAGCGGCGGCAATGCGGCTGTAGCTCAATGGTAGAGCGCTAGCTTCCCAAGCTTGATACGCGGGTTCGATTCCCGTCAGCCGCTCCAACTCCCCCGGCACCCGCAACGTGTGCCTTCAAGGCAAACCCTAAAGCTCGGCCGTTACCCGTGACGCGATCCGGAGCGGCCGGCGCCGGTTCTTCAGGTCCACCTTCAGGCGCAGCGAACCTTTCCTGGCCAGCACGACGGCGACCGTCAGGGCCGCGAGCGCAGGCACCCCGCCGGACACTGCAAGCGCCACGTGCGGATCGGCGTGCTCGGCGATCCAGCCGAGCATGGGCCCGCCCAGCGCCTGGCCGCCGATCAGGACCATGATGTACAGGCTCATCACCCTGCCGCGGATGCCCATGTTGGAGCTGACCTGGACCAGCTGATTTGATCCGGTCAGGAACATCAGGCACCAGAAACCGGACAGGACCATCACGCCGCCGAACCACACCATGGAAGGTGCCAGCGCCGCGAGGCACAGCATGGCGCCGTACATCCCGGCGCAGAATACGACCGAGCGGAGCCGGAGCTGCCGCCGGCGGGTGGAAGCCACAGCACCAGCCAGCGCCCCCAGGGCCACCAGGGCGTTGAGCAGGCCGTAGCCGCCGGCGCCCACGTTGAACACATGGTCCGCGAACGCGGCCAGGACCACCGGCAGGCTCATGGCGAAGACCGCGATGAATCCCGCCATCAGCCACGGCCAATAGATGGTCGGCTTGCTCAACGCATACCGGAGCCCTTCGCGGAGCATTCCCTTGCTCTTGGGCGCCGGCGCGCTGACGTGCAGCTGGTCCTTGCGCAGGATCAGCAGCATCGCCACCGTGGAGCAGCAGGCAAAGGCGTTGGCGGCGAAAGCCCATCCGGCCCCCACCGCGGTCAGGAGCAGGCCCGCGAGTGCCGGGCCGATCAAGCCGCCCAGCTGGAACGTCGTGGAGTTCACGCTGATGGCGTTCCGCAGGTACTTCGGGCCCACGAGTTCGTTGACGAATACCTGCCGGGCTGGCTGGTCAAGGACGGTGACCAGTCCCAGCGCCAGTGCGATCACGTAGACATGCCACACCTCGATGGCCCCGCTCAGGGCCAGGACGGCCAGCGCCGCGGCCAGGACGGCGGCCATGCTCTGGCAGAGAATGAGGATCATGCGCTTGGCGAACCTGTCGGCGATCATGCCGCCCCACGGTCCCAGGACCAGGGAGGGCAGGAACTGCAGGGCCACGGTGATGCCTATCGCGGTGACGGAGCCGGACAGCTGGAGCACCAGCCAGTCCTGGGCGATGCGCTGCATCCAGATGGCGATAACAGCGATGAAATGACCCACCGCGAAGATCCGGAAATTGGGGACCTTCAGGGAGATGAAGGTGTGCCGCCAGGGCAGGCGTTCGGAGACGACGGGCAGCGGCTGGGTCTGGTTGGGGTCCGGCGGTGTGGAACCTGCGGAATCGATGACGGGTTGGCTGACGGTTGCCGACGACGGCGGTGGGGGTGCCACAGGAGTGTCCTCAAGTTTGCGGGCGGTCCGGGATGTCCTTAACGCTAGGGTTGGCCCAGAAGATTATGGAGACGTATTGTCCCTATAACTCGTATTGCGAACCGCAATGGCAAGAGGCCAGAACCAGCCCGGGAGTCCGTCGTGTTTGAACCAGCCCAGCTCCGGTCCTTCCTGGCCGTGGCCGAAACCCTCAGCTTCACCAAGGCAGCGGAGCGTCTTGGCCTCGCCCAGCCCACCATCAGCCAGCACATCCGGAAACTCGAGGCGGCCGCCAAGCGCGTGCTGATCACCCGGGATACCCGTGACGTCCGGTTGACCGACAATGGGGACGCGATGGCCGGCTTCGCCCGGAACATCCTGTCCGCCCATGACGCTGCCGCACGCTACTTCTCCGGCTCCGCGATGCGCGGCCGCCTTCGCTTTGGCACCGCCGACGACCTCGCGATCACGGGCCTCCCCCGGATCCTGCGCGAGTTCCGCCAGATCTATCCGCAGATCAACCTTGAGCTCACGGTGGGGCAAAGTGACCAGCTGTACCGCAAGCTCAACGCCGGCCAACTGGACCTCGTGTTCGTGAAATGGGTTGCCGGGGCCAAGGACGGCACCGTGGTGCAGCACGACTCCTTTTCCTGGGTTGGCCTCGAACAGACCGTTCTGGAGCCGGGCGCACCGGTGCCGCTGATCGCCTACCCCTCCCCCAGCCTGAGCAGGAAATTGGCCATCGATGCGCTTGAAGCACACGGCAGGACCTGGCGCATCACCTGCACCACCCGGCAGATCAGCGGGGTACTGGCCGCCGTCCGGGCCGGAATCGGGGTGGCGGTTATGCCGTCGTCGCTGGTGCCCGAGGACCTGAAGATCATCACCCGCCGCTTCGACCTGCCCCCGGTCGGGGACGTGGACTTCACCCTGATCCGAAACCCGCTGGCCAACACCGAGGTCATTGATGCACTGACGCAGTCCATCGTGGGCAGGACCATCAACCGCCAAAGCTAGGGACAGCGGCACAGGATAACGCCGCAGAGGGTCCAGGTGTTGCTCCAACACGAAAGAAGACAAGTCGTTCTCCATTGATGCCGGAACGTTACATAACCTATGCTGATCTCCCGAGGTCAAGCAGCTGGCCGGTTCACTAATTCGGGCGTGCCCTGAACAACAGGACTTCGCGCCCGGGACAGGCAGCCAATGACGACAGCCAGGAACACCCATTTCAATGCGGCCCACATCCGCCCGCACACCACCGCCGCGCGGCCCTCAACCCGCCAGACCACCCTCGGCGCCGGTATCGCAACCACGGATACCGGTTACGTGGGCAAACCGATGTGCGACAAGTGCCGCACCGATGAATTCGTCTACCTTGAGTCCTACATCCCGCCCACCTACCGGCGTGACGGGTCGGTGTCGGCCCTTGGGGAAGTGGCCTACACCTGCACCCGCTGCGAGGACTTCTCCGCACACAGCGTTCCCGTAACCTGGACGCCGCCCGGCCATTCTTGTTGGGTATCCGGAGGCTAGATCAGCTCATCGGAGAGGTGGTTTGGGGTGCCGAAGCGGTGCGCCGTGATGCTGACGGCCTGCTCGTGCAGGAACGGCAGCAGCTCGATGCGGCCCGCCTCGGTGACCGGGTGGGCGTAGACCGCGAGGTCGGGCCGGCCGCCGGTCGCTTCGGCGAGGGCGGACGCGTCCCCGCCGATCAGGCGGATGCGCCCGTTCGAGAGCTTGCCCGCGGAGGCGAGCCTGCCGGCGGAAGCCAGCCAGCCGGCGTCGGACTCTACTGCCACGTCTACGTCCAGGGCGGTGAGCACGGCGCGGAGCTGGGCGGGAAGTTCGACGGCGGTGGACACCGTCAGCGTCGAGCCCGCCAGGACGCCTGCCGCCACTGTCCGGACGAGGTGCGCCAGCGGCGCGCCCTCAGCGAGCCGGATGGTGACGGGCAGGTGGCGGTAGCGGAAGACGTTCCGTTCCGCGCTCAGGCCGGACACGTCCTTGGCGGTGCCGAACTCCTCGGCCCAGGCTTCGGCGTCGGACGCCAGGGCGCGCTGGACGGACTCCAGGTCGGCAGGCTCCAGTGCGGGACCGGCGGCGTTGAGGATGCGGCGCACGCCGGGGTTCGTGATCTCGGCCTCGGCGGAGGCCTTTGCAGGAAGCCAGTCCCCCAGGCCCGCCAGATAGTTCGGCCCGCCGGCCTTGGTGCCGGCACCCACAGCGGACTTCTTCCAGCCACCGAACGGCTGGCGCTGCACGATCGCGCCGGTGATGCCGCGGTTGACGTAGAGGTTGCCGGCCTGGATGCCGTCAAGCCAGATCCCCAGCTCCTCGGAGTTCAGGGAGTGCAGGCCGGCGGTGAGGCCGTACTCGATCTGGTTCTGGATGGCGATGGCCTCTTCCAGGGTCTCGGCGGTCATGACGCCCAGGACCGGGCCGAAGAACTCGGTCAGGTGGAAGTAGGAACCGCGCTTGACGCCGTAGCGCACGCCCGGGCTCCAGAGCTTCCCGGAATCATCCAGTTTCTTCGGTTCCACGGCCCAGTTCTCGCCCTCGCCCAGGGTGGTGAGCGCGTTGAGGAGCTTGCCGTTCGCGGGCTCGATGATCGGGCCCATCTGGCTGGTGGGATCCTGCGGGTAGCCCACCTTCAGTGAGGTGACGGCGTCGATCAGCTGGTTGTGGAACCGCTTGGACTTGGCAACGGAGCCCACCAGGATCACCAGCGAGGCTGCGGAGCATTTCTGGCCGGCGTGCCCGAACGCGGAGTAGGCCACGTCCTTGGCTGCCAGGTCAAGGTCGGCACTGGGGGTGACGATGATGGCGTTCTTGCCGCTGGTCTCGGCCAGCAGCGGCAGGTCCTTGCGGAAGGAGCGGAACAGCTCGGCGGTTTCGTAGCCGCCCGTGAGGATCACGCGGTCCACGGCCGGGTGGCTGATCAGCTGCTTGCCGAGCTCCCGCTCGCCCAGCTGCACCATGGTCAGCACGTCCTTTGGAACACCGGCTTCCCACAGCGCTTCGACCATCACGGCGCCGCTGCGGGCGGCCTGCTTGGCAGGCTTGATGACGACGGCGGAGCCGGCGGCGAGTGCCGCGAGGGTGGACCCGGCCGGGATGGCGACCGGGAAGTTCCACGGCGGGGTGACGACGGTGAGCTTGGCAGGGACGAACGTGGCGCCGTCGACCGTGTCCAGCTTGCGCGCGGATTCGGCGTAGTAGTGCGCGAAGTCCACGGCCTCACTGACCTCGGGGTCGCCCTGGTCGATGGTCTTGCCGGTCTCGCTGGCCATGACCTCGAGCAGGTCGGCGCGGCGGGCTTCGAGGATGTCGCCGGCGCGGTGCAGGATCTCGGCACGTTCATTGCCGGACAGCTCGCCCCAGGCCTTGCCCTTTTCAAGGGCGGTCTCAATGGCGGTGTTCAGCGCTGCCTCGTTGTCGATGAACGCCGCCTTGACTGAGGCGTTGCCCAGCGTCGAACCGGGGACGCGGTCCAGGATGGCGCGGCCCCAGTCGCGGTTGGCCGGCAGCGAGGGATCGGTGTCCGGGGTGTTGCGGAAGCCGGCGTGGGGCATCGGCTCGGGTGCCGAGTTGCGGTTCTGCTGGCGGTTGGCCGCCGGGACGCTGTTGTCCAGGGCTTCCAGGGAGGACAGGAAGCGCTGCTTTTCGCGCTCGAACAGGGCTTCGTTCTTGTCCAGCTCGAATACTGCGGACATGAAGTTGTCCTGGCTGGCGCCCTCTTCGAGGCGGCGGATCAGGTAGGCGATGGCGACGTCGAACTCGGACGGGTGCACCACCGGCGTGTAGAGGAGCAGGGAGCCGACGTCTTTCTTGACGGCTTCGGCCTGGCCCTGCGCCATGCCCAGCAGCATTTCGAACTCGATACTCTGTTGTGCGGTATCCGCAATCCCGCGCTGCTTGGCCAGCAGCCAGGCGAAGGCGATGTCGAACAGGTTGTGGCCGGCAACGCCGATGCGGATGTTCTTGATCCGCTCCGGGTGCAGGGAGTAGTTGATGACGCTCTTGTAGCTGGTGTCCGAGTCCTGCTTGGTGCCCCAGGTGGCCAGCGGCCAGTCGTGCAGGGAGGCTTCCACCTGCTCCATGGGCAGGTTGGCACCCTTGACCACGCGGACCTTGATGCCGGACCCGCCGTTGGCCCTGCGCTCGGCGGCCCAGTCCTGGAGCCGGATCATGGCGGACAGCGCATCGGGGAGGTAGGCCTGGAGGACGATGCCGGCTTCCAGGTTCTTGAACTCGGGCTTGTCCAGGATCCTGGTGAAGACCGCGATGGTCATGTCCAGGTCCTTGTACTCCTCCATGTCCAGGTTGATGAACTTGGCCTTGCCACCTGTGCTGCTGCCCGGGGCGGCGAAGGAGTTGGCGAGCTCGAACAGCGGGGTGAGCTTTTCGACGACGTGTTCCACGGCTTCGTCGAAGGCCCAGGCGGAGTGCGGGGCAACGGTGGAGGACACCTTGATGGAGACGTAGTCAACGTCCGGGCGGGCCAGCAGGGTGCGGGTGCCTTCGAGGCGGCGGGAGGCCTCGTGCTCGCCGAGGACTGCCTCGCCGAGGAGGTTGACGTTGAGCTTGATGCCGTCCTTCCTGATCTTGGCGATGGCCGGGCCGAGCTTGGCGTCGGTGGCGTCCACGATGAGGTGGCCCACCATTTCGCGCAGGACCTTGCGGGCGACCGGGATGACGACCTGCGGCAGGACGGGTGCCATGGTGCCGCCGAGTGCGACGGCGCTGCGCATGTACCAGGGCAGGAAGGTTGGAACCTTGGGCGCCAGCTTGGCGAGGTTGCGGGCGGCGACGTTCAGGTCTTCGGGACGGACCACGCCGTCCACGAATCCGACGGTGAAGTCGAGGCCGTTGGGGTCCTTCAGGACACCGGCCAGCTGCTCCGCGGAGGCGTCCACGGGAACCTTTGCTGCCTCAGCGAGCCAGCGGCGGACCAGGGCGACGGCTTCATCCGCCAGGGCCTTCGCCTGGGGCACGTCGACGTCGACGGTCTGCGGTGCAATGCCGGTGGAAACTGCCGGTTCCATTGCTACATGGGTCATGGTTTTCCTCGATCTTTCCTGGGGTTGTGAGGAGGTCTTTCCACCAGTATGAGCTTCCGTTCACATAAGATAAAGCGATCTTTTCTAAGCAATACAGGTTAGAAAAGCCGATGTTTTATCAGCCGCTTAAACGACGATGGCAGGCGTCCCACCCTCCCCCGGTTGCTCTATCACTTTTGGTCGCCAAAGCGTCTGTTTAGGGACCAAAAGTGATAGAGCAACGCGAGGTTTGTATGGGTGGAAGGCCTGCCGGCGTAATGGGCACGGACGCTGGCAATGCGCCCGGGACAGGGTCAGCGGAGCGGGCGGTGCATTTCCACGAGCTCCTCATGCCGCGGGCTGTTCGGGTTCATCAGCGAGTGCTTGCGGCCGTAGAAGAAGTAGATGGCCAGGCCAATAACAAGCCACACGCCGAACCGCAGCCAGGTCTCCCAGTGCAGCTGGAACATCAGGAACGCGGAGGCCAGGACACCGAAGGCCGGGACCAGCGGCATCAGCGGCAGGCGGAAGGTGCGCGGCGCGTCGGGGCGCTTGTACCGGAAGATGATCACGGAAACGCAGACGACGACGAACGCGGCCAGGATGCCGATGTTGGTCAGGTCCGCGACTTCCTTGATGGGGAAGACGCCGGCGAGGAAGGCCGAGGCGATGCCCGCGATCCAGGTGACGCGCTGCGGGGTGCCGTGGGTGTCGGTCTTGGCGAACCAGCCGGGCAGCAGGCCGTCACGGCTCATGGCGAACCAGACACGCGTGACGCCCAGGAGGAACGTGAGCATCACGGTGAGGATGGACAGCACGGCGAAGACCGAGATGATGGTGGCGATCACCGGCAGGCCAACCCCTGTGAAGGCGGAGGCGAATCCGGCGGTGGGGTCGATGTCCTTGTAGTTCTGCATTCCGGTCAGCACCAGGGTGGCCGCGACGTAGAGCAGCATGGCGATGATGAGGGAGAGCACGATGGCCTTGGGCATGTGCTTCTTGCCGTCCTTGGCTTCTTCGGCCGCGGTGCTCATGGCGTCGTACCCGAAGACGGCGAAGAAGACGGTGGCGGCGCCGGCGAGCACAGGGCCGAAGCCGCTGGGCATAAACGGGTTGTAGTTGTTGGTGTCGATGTAGAAGACGCCCAGGCCGATGATGAAGAGGATCAGCAGGACCTTGATGGCGACGGCCACCAGTTCGAACCGGCCAAAAGCCTTGGTGCCGCGGGACAGGATCCAGGTGACCAGGAGGCAGACCAGGATGGCCGGGATGTTGACGATGCCGCCCTTGCCCTCGTCGGCGGTGGAGGTCATCCAGACCGGCAGGTGGATGCCGATGCCGGAAAGGAAAGCGTCCAGGTAGCCGGAAATGCCGATGGCCACCACGGCCACGATGGCGATGTATTCCAGCAGGAGGTCCCAGCCGATGAACCAGCCGATGATCTCACCCAGCGCCACGTAGCCGTAGGTGTAGGCGGAGCCGGCGCGCGGGATCATGCCCGCGAACTCGGCGTAGGACAGCGCGGCTGCCGCGGAGGCAAGTCCTGCGACCAGGAACGAGATCAGCACCGCGGGCCCCACACCGGGCGTGCCTTCGCTTCCTGCCGCCACCAGTCCCGCGAGGGAGAAGATGCCGACGCCGATGATGCCGCCCACGCCGATGGCGGTGAGCTGCCACAGTCCGAGCGACTTGAATAGGCCGCTGTGCTTGTTCTCTTCTTCGATATCGTCGATGGGCTTGCGCCGCATGACCGACTGGCTCATGTCACTTCTACTCATCAGGAACTCCTGCTTGGGGTGCGACCCCGCCGCGGCACGCCAAGAATTGGCTGTGACGGGGGTAACTTGATCCCAACAGTATGCAAGGACCCTTGCATTAGATAAAGTGACTACTTCTAACCTATATTCGTTAGTTTCAGTAAGGAATTCCTTATGCTCGACGTCCGCCGGCTCCGCCTGCTCCGCGAATTGAGCATCCGGGGAACCCTCGCTGAAGTGGCCGATGCGCTGCAGTACAGCCCGTCGTCGGTCTCCCAGCAACTGGCCCTTTTGGAGAAGGAAGTGGGTGTGGAGCTGCTCCGGAAGACCGGCCGCCGCGTGCAGCTGACTCCGCAGGCCGAAGTGCTGGTGGCGCATACGGCCCAGCTGCTGGAAACGATGGAACAGGCCGAGGCGGATCTCGCCGCCTCGCTGACCACCGTCACCGGAACCGTGCGGATCGCGGTGTTTCAGTCGGCCGCCCTGGCGCTGATGCCGGACACCCTGACCAGGATGGCCGCCAACTACCCCGAGGTACGGATCGAAATGATCCAGCGGGAACCCGAAACGGCGCTCCACGAGACGTGGGCCCGCGACTTCGACCTCGTTATCGCCGAGCAGTACCCCGGACACGCCGCTCCGCGCTATCCCGAGCTGGACCGGATCAAGCTGACCACGGACGCCATCCGGCTGGCCGTCCCGGCGGCGTCCGACGGCGGCCCGGCCATCCGATCGATCGCGGACACGGCGGGACTCGCCTGGGTCATGGAACCGCGGGGTGCCGCTTCCCGCCACTGGGCGGAGCAGGCGTGCCGCAGTGCAGGCTTCGAACCGGATGTCCGCTACGAGACCGCGGACCTGCAGGCCCAGATCCGTCTGATCGAATCGGGCAACGCCGTGGCGCTGATGCCAGACCTGGTGTGGACGGGCCGCGGCACCACCGCCCAGCTTTTGGAACTGCCGGGCAAACCGCACCGCACGATCTTCACCTCGGTCCGCCGCTCCAGCGCCAAACGCCCTGCCATCCTCGCCGCCAGGGAGACCCTCGCTGCGGCGGCTGCGGCGGTGGCGAGGGACGACGACGGATGACCATCCGCCGTCGTACGCCCACTGCGCGGCCCCGCGCAGTGTTCCCTGCGTCACTGCACGGTGCCGGCCCCGGCGTTAGACTGGAGCCGTTATGAATCGAACAATGTTCAAGTCCAAAATCCACCGGGCCACCGTCACGCACGCCGACCTGCACTACGTGGGTTCTGTCACCGTTGACCTGGACCTGCTGGAAGCGGCGGACATCCTGCCGGGCGAGCTTGTCTCGATTGTGGACATCACCAACGGCGCCCGTCTCGAAACGTACACCATCGCCGGCGAGCGCGGCTCCGGGGTCATCGGCATCAACGGCGCCGCGGCACACCTGATGCACGAGAACGACCTCGTCATCCTGATCACCTACGCGCAGATGACTACCGAGGAAGCAAAGGCCTACGAGCCCAAGGTGGTCCATGTCGACGCAAACAACAAGGTGGTCCAGCTGGGCAACGACCCCGCCGAAGGCATCACCCCCGGACTGGTCCGCCCCCCTTTCGCGCTTAACAACGCCACTCTCTGACCGGAGCGTGAATCCCGGTTCCTTATCCCCGCGCGCCTCCAGGGCTGACTCTTGCTAGGGGTGCTGGCGGGTTTCTTCGTGGTGTGGTGCATCATCCTGGTGGGATGGTTCGTGGGCCGGCAGAAGATCCTGGGCGACAACGCACGGCAGGTCCTCAGCTCCCTCACCTTTTTCGTCGCCAGCCCCGCCCTCCTGTTCGAGACGCTCAGCAAAGCGCGCCTCCAGGAAGTCTTCGCGGAGCCGCTGCTGGTGACGGCCGTGGCCGCCATCGCCACCGCCCTGCTCTTCTTCGTTATCGCCAAGTTCTGGCTGAAACGGTCGCTGCCGGAATCCCTGATGTCCTCCATGGCAGCGTCCTTGGCAAACTCCGCCAACCTTGGTATTCCCATTGCCGTATATGTCCTGGGCGATGCCAGCTATGTGGCGCCGTTGTTGATTTTCCAGCTCGCGTTCTTTACTCCGCTGTTCCTGATGATCCTGGATTCCAGCACCAGCTCCCACCGGACCACGCCCCTGAGCTTCATCTTCATGATCCTGCGGAACCCCATGATCGTGGGCTCCGCGCTGGGCCTGCTCGTGGCCGGCACCGGTTTCAAAGTCCCCGACCTTGTGATGGAGCCCATCCACCTGATTGGCGGCGCCGCGATTCCGGCGATGCTGATCGCGTTCGGGATGAGCCTGAACGGCACCCGCCCGCTCCAGGCCTCCGCTGCACGGCGGACCGACACGCTTGTTGCCAGTGGTTTCAAGCTTGCCGTCCAGCCGGCCCTGGCCTACCTCTTCGCCCGTTTCGCCGTCGGGATGGAGGGGCACGCGCTCTTCGCCGTCGTCGTCACGTCCGCCCTGCCCACCGCACAGAACGTCTTTGTCGCCGCCAGCCGGTACAAGACGGGACTGACCGTGGCCAAGGACACCGTGCTCATCACTACCGTCGTGGCTGTCCCTGCCATGATCGGCGTCGCACTGCTGCTGACCTGACCCCGAGCCTGGAGGCCTGATGAATACTGTTCTTGACACGGTGGTGATCGGCGGCGGAGCCATGGGCTCGGCCGCCGCCTGGGCATTGTCCCGCCGCGGCCGCGAGGTCACCCTGGTGGAACAGTTCGGTCCGGCGCACAAGATCGGCGCCTCACACGGAACCACCAGGAACTTCAACCCCGGGTATGACCGGCCCGAATACGTGGACATGCTCGCCGAAAGCTTCGCGTTGTGGGAGGAACTGGAGCAGGAGACCGGTGAAACCCTGCTGGCCCGCACCGGCATCACCACCCACGGCCCGGACCCGCTGCTGCCCCGCACAGCTTCGGTACTGGCGCAGGCCGGCCTCCGCGCCGAGCTGCTGCGCCCGGAAGAGGCAGGCGAATGCTGGCGGGGCATCCGCTTCGACCAGCAGGTCCTGTACATGCCCGACGGCGGCCAACTCAACCCCGAGGCGGCGCTGCCCGCCTTCCAGCGGCTGGCCGCAGCCCGGGGCGCCGAGATCCGGCACCACACAAAGGTTGTGGACTTCCAAGTGATGGACGACGGCGTCCGGCTGGTTCTTGAGTCGGCCTCGGGTTCGGAAACGGTCACCGCAGCCCAGGTGGTGGTGACCGCCGGCGGCTGGACAGGGAAGCTCCTTGGCGCCGCCGGAGGGTTCCGGACCCCGAAGCTGACCGTCACACAGGAGCAGCCGCTGCATTTCCAGGTGGCGGACGAGGGTGCGGTGTGGCCCGGGTTCAACCACTACCCCGGCACCGGCGCGGACTACCAAGGCTGGGCCTCCCCCGTCTACGGGATGCAGACTCCCGGTGAAGGCATCAAGGCCGGCTGGCACGGCGTGGGCCCTGTAGTGGACCCGGACCGGCGGGATTTCCTTCCTGAAGCCAAGCAGCTCGCGGCCCTGCAGGACTACGCCCGGGCCTGGCTGCCGGGCGTGGATCCTGATGCGTACGAGGCTGTCAGCTGCACCTACACCACCACCCCGGACGAGGACTTCATCCTGGACCGCATCGGGCCCGTCGTGATCGGGGCCGGGTTCTCCGGGCACGGTTTCAAGTTCACCCCGGTGATCGGCCGGATCCTCGCGGACCTCGCCACCGGAACGCGTGCGGCCCCGGACATCTTCCGCGCATCGCGCTAATCACCGGGAACCCGCGCACCACCAACCCAACCAGGTAAGCGCCGGTCAGCGCTGGGTCTCCTCCGCTTCGGTGAGGACCGGCTCCCCGGCCGTCCCGCCGTCGTCGTCCTGCTTGACACCGTCCGTTCCGGAGTCCGTGGCGGCACCCGCCCTGACGGCGGGCATTGCCAGTATGGCGGCGACGGTGAGCAGGCCCGCCACCAGCGCGGCCAGGAACACGGCACCGGACGCTGCCACGACGGCGGGGCCGTGGCTGCCGCCGCCGGGAGCACCGGAGTAGATGGCGTTGGCCACTGCGCCGAAGACGGCCACGCCCAGGGCGCTGCCGATCGAGCGGGCAAACATGTTGGTGCTGGTCACCACGCCGCGCTCGTGCCAGGGGACGCTGGACTGGGCGGAAATCAGGGTGGGTGTTGCCACCAGGCCCAGGCCGAGCCCGACGACGAAGCAACCCAGGGCAACCAGGACCACGTTGGGAGTCGCGGCGGTGAGCGTCAGCACCAGGAGCCCGGCCAGGGTAATCGAGATGCCGATCAGAGCCGTGGCCTTGAATCCAATGCGCAGGTAGAACCGGCCGGCCTGAGAGGCGCTGATAGGCCAGCCAACAGTCAGCGCCGCGAGGGCCAGCCCCGCGACCAGGGGCGAGGTGGCCAGTGCGCCTTCAAGGAAGGTGGGCACATAGGAGGTCAGGCCGATCATGACCGCGCCGACGCCGAAGGACACCAGGGCGGTGGTCGCGAGCAGGCGGCGGGAGACCACCCAGGACGGCAGGATGGGCTCGGCGGCCCGCCGCTCCACCAGCAGGAACAGGACCAGGAGCACACCGCCCACGGCAAAAACCCCGATGCTGACGGGCGAATTCCACTCCCATGCCTGGCCGCCCTGGAGGGCACCCAGGATGAGCAGGCCGAGGGAAACCGCCAGCAGGGCAGCTCCGGCGTAGTCCACCCGGTGCCTGGCGCGGTCCACGTTCTCGTGCAGGGTCCGGACCAGCATCCACCCGGCCAGCAGGCACAAGGGAATGTTGACCAGGAAGATGCCGCGCCAGAAGCCCAGCGACGCGAAAACGCCGCCAAGGCTCGGGCCCACCACGGAGGACGCGGCCCACACGCTGGCGAGGTAGCCCTGCACTTTGGCGCGTTCCTCAAGGGAGTAGATGTCCCCGGCAATGGTGATCGAGACGGGCAACACCGCGCCGGCACCGAGGCCCTGCAGGGCGCGGAAAGCGATCAGGGCCGGCATGCTCCAGGCGATGCCGCAGAGGACGGACCCGAGGAGGAACAGTCCGATGCCCGCAAGGATGATGGGTTTGCGGCCGAGCATGTCGGAGAGCTTGCCGTAGATGGGGACTGAGACGGCCTGGGCCAGCAGGTAGGCGGAGAAGAGCCAGGGGAAGGACTCGAAACCGCCCACGTCCCGGACGATAGACGGGACCGCGGTGGCCACGATGGTGGAGTCGATGGCCACCAGTCCGGTGGCAAGCATCAGGGCGATCAAGATGGGGCCGCGCTCCGAGCGGAACCCCACCCCCTGGGCGCGGGCGGTCGTCATCACTTCTCGATTCGGTTACTGTGTCCCTGTTTCCTCCACTCTAGGTACCCCGGACGGACGCCACCTATCGTCCGGACTGATGTGCATCCAGGATGCGGGCGCACCGGATGAATCCCAGGTGCGAGTACGCCTGCGGGTGGTTGCCCAGATGCGTTTCCGTGCCGGGGTCGTACTCCTCCGGCAGCAGCCCGGTGGGCCCAAAAAGATTCACCAGTTGATCAAACAGGTCCCACGCCTCATCGATACGCCCCACGGCCACGTAGGCTTCGATTAGCCAGGTGGTGCAGATATGGAACCCTCCCTCCAGCCCCGGCAGCCCGTCGTCGTACCTGTACCGGAAAACCGTGGGTCCCACCCGCAGTTCCCGTTCCACCGCGGTGACGGTGTCCAGGAACCGCTGGTCCGAGACATCGAGCAGGCCGGACAGGCCGATGTGCAGGACTGCGGCATCGAGGTCCGGGCTGTCATAGGCCACGGTGTAGGACTTCGCCGCTTCGTCCCACCCCTCGCGCAGCACCTCCTCCCGGATGGCGGCGGCCGTTGGCGCCCACGCCGGGTCTTCCTCTTTGCCGTGCCTTGCCGCCGTCCGCAGCGCCCGGTCCAGGGTCACCCAGCACATCACCTTGGAGTACACGTGGTGGCGCGCCGCCCGCCGGGCTTCCCAGATGCCGTGGTCCGGCTCGTGCCACCGGGCCAGGACCGCGGAGGCCATCTGGACCAGCAGTTCCCAATGCCCGTCGGCGAGCGCTTCCTCCCTGGCACTTAGGGTGTGGATCAGTTCGGCTACGGGGCCAAAGACGTCCAGCTGGACCTGATGGTCCGCCGCGTTCCCGATCCGCACCGGACGGGATCCGGCGTAGCCCGGGAGGCTGTCCACGACGGCTTCCGTTGACAGGGGCGCTCCGGTCACGGAGTACAGCGGGTGCAGCCATTCCGGACCGGGTGCGTGTTCTAGGATGCGTCCCAGCCAGCCGAGGAATCCGTTGGCCTCTTCCGAGGAGCCGAGGTCCACCAGTGCATTGACGGTCATGGAGCCGTCCCGCAGCCAGCAGTACCTGTAATCCCAGTTCCTTGTTCCGCCGATCCCCTCGGGCAGGGACGTGGTGGGAGCGGCGAGGACCGCGCCGGTGGGCTCGTGGACCAGGGCACGGAGCACCAGGGCCGAGCGCCGCACCAAGGAGGGTTTGACAGAGGGCAGGACGAGCTTCTGCACCCACTGGCGGGCGTGGAGGGCCACCGCCGCCCGGCGTTCAGTCTCCCCTTCCGGGTCAGCGGGCCGCGGTTCGGTATCCCCGCAGCGCAGGTTGAGCACTACGGGGCCGGCCTGGAGGTTCACCGACGCCGTGGCGGTGGCGTGCCGGCCGTCCGAACTGATGCTGAACGTCACGCCGGGCGCGAAGAGGATGATCGGTTCGGAGGTGCCCACCACGTGCAGTTCGTCGCCGCGGGATTCCATGCTGAAGGGCGCATTGGCGTAGTCCGGCCGGGGAGCGAAGGTTATCCTGGCGTCGCCCGTGCCGGTCAGGACGCGGACCAGGCTGGTGATGCCTTCAGGGGCCGGCTCGAGGTAGTCGGTGACGGTCACGTCCGCCCACCGGGTTTCCACGATCATGGTGCTGTCCACGTAGCGCTGGCCCAGCACCTGGGACGCTTTGGCTGGTTCCACGGAGAAGTGGCCGGCGGCGTCACCGCCGAGGATGTGGGCAAAGACCGATCCGGAGTCGGGCAGCGGGTGACTCATCCAGCACACCTTGGCGTCAGGTGTCAGCAGCGCGGTGGAGGAGCCGTTGCCGATCATGGTGTGCCGTTCGAGGCCCACGGCGTCCTCGCCGAACAGCCAGGCCCGACGCAGTTCGAAGAGCAGGGCAAGGACGCGGGCGAAGGCGTCGGGGTCCCGGAGCCGGTGGCCCGCGACGGTCTCCCCCGGCCCTACCCGCAGCCCCAGGTCCGGGCCGCGGAGTGTGGCGATAGCAAGTTCGTCGCTGTCGGCGTCGCCTGCGAACATGGCGGCACTGGCGCCGAGTCGGGACCGCAGGGCTTCCAGCGCCTCGCCCTTGGACGGTTCCACGACTGACAGATCCAGTACTGACCCGTCCACGATGAAGAAGAGGCCGTGGTCGCGGGCTACCTCCCGGGCCGTTTCCGTCACCGCGGCCACCACGTCTGGGGGCGCTGGCCGGGTGTGGACGGAAACAGCCACGGGTTTGCGTTCAATCCAAATGCCCTTATGGAACCCCACGGCCTCGTTGAGGGCGGCGTTGACCTTCTGCAGGACCGATTCGGTGGCAAGGGTCTGCGCGTGGGCAAAGCCCATGTCCGATTCCGCGCCGTGCGAACCGATCAGGTGCACCTCCACGGGAAGCCGCGAGACCGCGGCGAGGTCCCTCAGCGAGCGTCCCGAGATGATCGCCGCATGGGTGTTGGGCAGGGCGGCGAGTGCCCGCAGGGCGATAGCGGCGCTGCCCAACGGAAGGATTTCGGTGGAGATGCCCTCGGCGTCACAGAGGGTGCCCCCGTAATTGCAGGCCACCAGCAGGGAGGGAACGCGTGCCAGGACTTTCAGTTCCGACAGCAGGGCAGGCGTCAGTCCACTGTCCGCGGCGTCCGCCTGGACAAAGGTGCGGAGCACGTCCAGCGGGAGGGACCGCGTGAGCAGGGCGGAATCCGCCACGCTTTGGTTTAAGGGCGTCGGCATCCATGTACCCCTTCAGGCAGGACCAGGGCCGGTGACTCAGCCGCTGGATTGCCTGCGGACTACCGGTTGGTGCCCTCCCGGAAGTCCCAGCGATTCCGAGGGGGCAGTTCCCATGTTCAGCCCCGGCTGTTTCTCCTGGACATCCCCTTCATTGCGTATGTGTAAAAGTCCTGCGGAGGAACGCCGTTAGACCCTAGCCAGGCCGGCGGCTTCGGCGAGCAGTTCCACGGACCGCAGCCGCTCACTGGTGCCGGTGCTTTGGTGCGCGACGATGAGTTCGTCGGCGTCGGCGTGCCGGCCGAAGCTGTCCAGGTAGTCGAGGACCACGTCGGGGGTGCCCACCGCCGAGTACGTCATCATTTGCGAGACGTGCTGGCCCTGCGGCGAGTCGAGAATCAGGTCTGCCTCGTCGTCGGTGAATTCCCGGGTGCCGCCGCCGAAGAACAGGGACACCCGGGCGCGCTTGGTGGCCTGCAGCATCGCCTGGGCTTCGGAGGCGGAATCGGCAGCGATCACATTGACACCCGCGATGACGTACGGCGCGTCCAGCTGGGCCGACGGCTTGAATTCCCGCCGGTAGAGGGCGACGGCGTCCTGTAGGGCGTTGGGGGCGAAATGCGAGGCAAACGCGTACGGCAGCCCCAGTTGGGCGGCCAGCCGCGCGCCGAACAGGGACGAGCCCAGGATGTAGAGGGGGACGTTGGTGCCCTTGCCGGGGGTGGCTTCAACACCCTGGATCCGGGTGGGCCCGGTGAGGTAGCCCTGCAGTTCCAGGACATCCTGCGGGAAGCTGTCCGCGGACATCGGATCCCGGCGGAGGGCACGCATGGTGTTCTGGTCGCTGCCGGGAGCCCGGCCCAGGCCAAGGTCGATCCGGCCCGGGTGCAGGGTTTCCAGCGTGCCGAACTGTTCGGCGATGGTCAGCGGCGAGTGGTTTGGCAGCATAATGCCGCCGGCGCCCAGCCGGATGCTTTCGGTGTGGGCGGCGACGTGGGCGATCAGTACGCTGGTGGCGGACGACGCGATGGAGGACATGTTGTGGTGCTCCGCGTACCAGACGCGTCGGTACCCCAGCTTCTCGGCGCTTTGCGCCATGGCCACGCTGCCCGCGAAACTCTCCGCCGCCGTCTGGCCCTTGCCGATGGTTGCCAGGTCAAGGATGGAAAGCGGAAGAGTCACGTCGGGTGCCGGCCTTTCAAGGAGGTTTCGTAGTAGTGCCGGCCGGGTCGCGGCGGACACTTAGGACATAACGACGGCGGGTCCCGGCTTATTTCTGTGATCTGCGGTATACGCAGCAGGCTGATAATGTTGCGGGCCCAAGGTCATCAACTGGCATAGACAGGAGAAACACCATGGCAAACATCCTGATGGTTGTCTCGGCAGCCGATTCCCTCACCATGAAGGACGGGAGCGAGCACCCCACCGGCTTCTGGGCCGAGGAACTGGTGGTGGCCCACCAGACCCTTCTCGACGCCGGGCACAGCGTGGACATTGCCACGCCCGGCGGCGTCAAGCCCACCGTGGACCAGGTCAGCCTTGCCCCCGAGTCAGCAGGCGGGGAGGAACGCGCGGCAGGCTTCCGCGATTACCTGGCGAAGATCGGTGGTGAGCTGTCGCAGCCGCTGGTGCTCTCCGGCGTCGACATCTCCGCCTACGACGCCGTGGTCATGCCGGGCGGGCACGGGCCCATGGCCGACCTGTACAGGGACGCCGACCTAGGCCGGCTGCTGGCCGCCGCGGACAGGGACGGCAAGGTCATCGCGCCGTTTTGTCACGGTCCCGCCGGGCTGCTGAGCGCAACGGACGACGGCGGCGCCTTCGTTTTCGCCGGCCGTCGCCTTACCGTTTTCAGCAATGAGGAGGAGCTGGGCGGCGGTACGGGCGAGAATACGCCGTGGCTGGTGGAGGACGCGCTGAAGGAGAAGGGCGCGGTGGTGGATAACGCCCCGGCCTGGACGTCCCACGTGGTTCGGGACGGCAACCTCATCACCGGGCAGAACCCGCAGTCCAGCGAGGACGTGGCCAAGGAAGTCATCAAGACCCTGGGCTAGGTCCAGGCAGGCACAAGGAAGCGGCCCGGTCGTGTCGACCGAGCCGCTTCCGTTCGGCGCACTCCATTGGGCGCCGGCCGGATAGTGCTACTTCAGCTTGAAGTTGGCACTGATCGTGCTGCCGTCGTTAGCGGTCATCGTCAGCTTGTAGCAGGTCCCGGTACCCGTGGGCGTCTTCCAGTTGTAGATGAACTGGCCGGCGGTGGCGTCGTAACGGAGCGAAGTGCTGCCGGTTGCGGTGGTCTCTTCAATTTCGTCCACCGGGCTCAGGAGCGAGCACGTGATCTTCTGCGTGCTGAACTTCGCCAGCGCCGGATCCGTCAGCTCAGTGGAACCTGCGAAGATCTCGAACTTCGCAGGAACCGTGTTGCCGCCCTTGACGGTGTTCAGTACACCATTCATGTCGACAGGCTGGTAGAAGCCCTTCAGGGTCCAGGCCTTGACCTCGTAGGCCTGGGTTACCGTGGTGGTGTTACCCGCGAGGTCTGTGGCGGTGGCCGTGAGTTCGTGCACGCCCACCTTGTTGCTGTAGCCGTCCACAACACAGCCTGCGGCGAGACCGGACAGTGCGTCGGAGGCGGTGCAGCCTGGTGCTGCCGCCGTTGACCCGAAGTAGCTGTCTGCCAAGACTGAATCGAAGGATACCGTGGGAGCGGTCTTGTCGATCTGGAAGGTTTGAGATGTTGCACCCGCGGGCGTGGTGTTGCCCGCGACATCGCTGAACGCCGGGCTCAGGACTACCACGGCTGCACCTTCACCGGAGGAGGTCACGTTCTGCGTGGGCGTGGCAGGCCCGGAGATGAGGTCAGTTGCCTTGAAGATCGCAGTGACGTCGGACTTGTACCAGCCGTTGGAGTTGGGCTGGGTTGTCGCGCCGGCCCCGGTTACCTCTGGAGCGGTCTTGTCGATCTTGAAGGTCTGAGACGCGGCACCTTCCGGGGTGGTGTTTCCGGCGAGGTCGGTGAAGGCAGGGCTGTCCACCTTGACGGTGGCGCCTTCACCCGAGGAGGTGGCTTTCTGGGTGGACGTCAGAAGTCCGGACGTGGTGTCGGTTCCGGTGAAGGAGGCTTCGACGTCGGAGGTGTACCAGCCGTCATTGCCGGGGGTGCCGTCAGCTCCGCTGGCGCCGACGGTGGGGGCGGTGCCGTCCTTCTTCAGGTTGACCGTGACGGGACCGGCCGCACCACCATCACTTGCTGCGGAGCAGGTGTAGTCGGTTGCCACTTGATCTGCGCTGATGGTCTGGTCCTGACAGCCTGTCGTCTCCAGGGTGCTGGGAGAATCCTCTTCGCTGACGGTCCAGTCCAGGACAACGTCGCTCTTGTACCAGCCGTTGGAGCCGTCCGGGTTAGCGGGTGAGAGCGTGTAGGAGATTTCGGGCGCCGTGCCATCGGTAATTTGATAGGTCACCGAACTGGCGACGGTGAGGCCGCCGTTGTCCGTATAGCTGCAGGATGCTTGCTGGCTTCCGATGCCTGTGGCGCTGTCGGGTCCAATGATGGGACCCAAATCGGCATTGAGCGTCGAGACACCGTCCTCTGCGTCGTCTATCTCGCAGAGTGCTTGAGGAACAGAACCCTTTGTGAAGGACCCGCCATTGGCCACCCCGGAGATATTCAGGACGGGCGCTGTGTTCGACGGCGCCGGTGCAGCGACGTCTACCCGGAAAGTGGCAGGCCCCAGGTTAAAGGTGCCGCCAGTGTTGTTGCTGGCCTGGGTAGCGGTTACCGTTGCTGAACCCACTCCGACGGGACTGATAGTCAGCGCCTTGGTTGCGCCGCAGGAATCGAATGTGACTGTAGACGGAGACACGGTAGCGACTGCCGGATTGCTGGAACTGAGATTCAGCGTGAGCGTCGTGGAGCCCGTAAGATTGCAGCCGTTCTTGCCATCCCCGTTGGTGGCGGAAACCGCCAGCGTGGTGCTGCCGTTGTCACCGCCCGCATTGAGCGCCATGACCTCCGCCGTGGCATCGATTGTTCCGTCAAGCTTGTTATGGATGTCGTCTGCCCAGGCTATGCCGCCCCCGGCCAGCAGAAGACTTCCGGCAGCAACCGCCGCTGCCGTCCTGGTGCTGGTCCGCCGCAGCGGGCTCCCCCCAGCAATTCTTTTCCCACCCGGCGAATTGTTCATGCGAGTCTCCCTCAAGGCCATGCATCCCGCTCTGGACGCAACGTACTTCACCGTAAGATCGGGCCCCCGCGGAGAACACGCGTAATGGCACACCTGTCTTTCACCCCCGAGTACTCGATTTCCGTAACAGTCCGGCTGACGCACTACTTGGTTCCCGACTCTCAGAACGGTCTGAATATGACCGCAGCGGTCGTCCGGTGAAGCGCCGTTACCCCCTGTATCCCCGCGTTTCGTGCCCTTTGATTCCCGCTCCGGGGCTGCCGGATAGTTGCTGCAACGCATCCCGTCCGTTGCATCACATGCTTACTTTTCAGGAGGACTCCATGGCCACCCTCAAGACGAAACCCGCCCTCATCGCCGCCCTCGCGGCGTCGCTGCTGGGCCTGGCAGCCTGCGCCGATCCGGGCGCCACGGCGGCGACAGCACCGTCGTCGTCATCCTCCCCCACCGCGGCGGGCAGGACCTTCAACCTGTCCCCGGAGCAGAACCGGCTCAAAGTCGAGGTCAACCCCGAGGCCGCCGCGCTCGTCCCCGAAGCCATCAAGGCGGACGGCAAACTGACCGTCGTCACCACCGGCAATACGGCCCCGCTGAGCCTTTTCGCGTCGGACAACAAGACCCTGATCGGCAACGAGGTGGACATCGCCTATGCCGTGGGTGAGACGCTGGGGCTCGACGTTGAGGTGCTGCCCGTAGCCTGGGCCGACTGGCCGCTTGGCATCGAGTCGGCCAAGTACGAGGCCGTGCTGTCCAACGTCACGGTCACCGAGGCCCGCAAGGAGAAGTTCGACTTCGCCACCTACCGGACCGACCTGCTCGGTTTCTACGCCAAGAGCGACTCGGACATCGGTGAGATCAAGGAGGCCAAGGACGTGGCCGGCAAGAAGATCATCGTCGGCTCCGGCACCAACCAGGAAGCGATCCTGGTGCGCTGGGACGAGGAGAACAAGAAGAACGGCCTGAAGCCGGTCGAGTTCCAGTATTACGACGACGATTCCGCCTCCACCCTGGCACTCCAGTCCGGCCGCGCTGACCTGACCTTCGGGCCCAACGCGGGTGCGGCGTACAAGGCAGCGCAGGACGGCAAGTCCAAGCTTGTCGGCACCCTCAACGGCGGTTGGCCTCTGACGGCGGATATCGCCTTCACCACCAAGAAGGACAACGGCCTGGCCGTCGCAGCACAGGCAGCGCTGAACGACCTGATCAACAACGGCACCTACGGGCAGATCCTGGACCGCTGGGGCCTGTCTTCCGAGGCCATCGCGAAGTCCGAGCTGAACCCGGCAGGCCTGCCCAAGAAGTAAACGGCCTGCCGACGAATGGATCCCCGCCTCGCGTGCGTGAGGCGGGGATTCTTCGTGGTGCCGCTGTAGAGCACGACGGCAGCCAGGCAGTAGAGCTAAAACGGCGGAGACTCCGGACGAGGGGCCCCACGAGGTCTTGCCGCCAATTCGACTGCCTCCGCCTCGAACTCCACAGGTCCAGTAACATACCGCCGGCCCGCAGGTGACTGCCATGACAGCTCCCCGGTCCGGGACGAGTGCTTGTACGTCCACGCACCAATGGACTTCAGGGCGTGATGCCGGCGGCACAGCATGGCCAGGTTGCCGGCGTCGGTAGTCCCACCGTCATGCCATTCGACCGTGTGGTCCGGTTCGCAGGCCGCGGCCCGGCGCGTGCAACCCGGGAAACGGCAGGTCCCATCACGGCTGCGCAGGAACCGCAGTAGCGACTTGGGGGGACGGTAAACCGTGCGGCCCATGCCCAGGGCCCTGCCGGTAGCGTAATCCGTGAAGAGGCGCTGCCAATTTGGAGCCATGGCCGCCAGGCGCCGCGCCGCAGGAGCATCGATTGGCCCGTAGCCTTCGAGTTCAGCAAGTGGTTCACCAGCGGCCACCACCTCAACGCCGGCATCGCTGACACCGTCAAAGACGATTCCTACCGGAATCGTCACAACGACCTCCGGCTTGAACGCCCCGGCCTGCACGCCATCCGAACTTCCGAGCAGCCGGCGAACTAAAGCATCGGCACGGAACTCCGGCAGCGTGCGGGAATCACCCGCCGCCTGTGACTCCTGTTCGTCGAGGAGCCCCTCCGCCCTGGCGCTGGCAAGCTGCGCGTTTGCCGCCCGGGCATCGTTATCAAGACCGTTGTAAATAGCCAGTCCGTATTCCGCAGGAATGTACGCGCTAAGAGTGCACATGCCGTCCGGCTCAGGCGAAAACCAAACACCCCGTTCGCGGTGCGCAGCCGCCTTCCGCGATGCAAGGCTTTCCGGATGAAGGTTCTCCTGCAACCGCCGCAGGCATGTACGGAACTCTGAGGGCGTACGGCGGCGGCCCTGTCTCGTGTGCACGCGCCGCACGGCGATCATCGCGAAATTCTCAGCGACGTCGGCCGGCAGCGGGCGCGCAAGCTCCAGGACGATTCGGGCGTGGGCGCTGGACAGTTCCCCGCTCTCCAGCGCCTCGAAAACCGGCCATTGGGAGGCGCACAAGTCCGCCGCATCATTTAGCTGGCGCGCGGCGGTCCGTTCGGCGAGTGCACAGGTTGTGGCCACTTCGGTGACTGCCAGCGCATGCACTTCGTCACCGCGAAAGCGCTCCGGTTGCTCCTGGTTCCTCGGCGGGGGCTCTTCCCCAATCGCTTCTTCCACCCTCGCCAATCCCTGCATCTTCACAGCAGTTGCCCACGAAATGAGGCGCTCCGCGGACTCCACCAGGCGAAGCGCGCCGTCAGCCGTCAGGAATGAGGCCAGCGGAGAACTTAGGGAACCGGTCAGCAGGGTATCCGGGTCCTCGTAGCTGACAGCGGGAACCCAAGCCTCACCGTTAACCACGAATGACTCATCCACGGACCCACCCCCTTCGGATGCTGAGGACTTTCCTGTTGCTTTCACACTAGAAGGAGGGTCTGACATTCGAGGCGGCCAGGCAGGACGCGAAAACAGGTAAAGCAGGGGTCAGGGCCGGACGGCGCGCGGCAGGAACGCGGCAGGTTCGCGCTTGATCCTTGCGAGCGCAGATTCGATGGCCCCCTGCACGACGGCGTCTGCCCCGAGGGTGCTCGCCACCAGGTCCGGGAGGGGCAGCCCGGAATTGGCGGGCAGCAGGCGGCGTGCCTGCTCCAGGACCGGACCGATGGCGCGGGAGATTCCGCCGGCGACAACGATGCGCTCGATATCCAGCAGGCTGGACAGCACCACCGCAATCCGCGCCAGCCTGGCCCCCAACCGGGCAATGATGTCCGCCGCGAATGGATCCCCTTCGCGAGCTGCCTGGAACACGTCCTCCGCGCTGATCTGAGCTTCCGGGATGCCCCGCAGCGAGGTCTTCCCGCCGTAGGAGCCAAGGCGCGAGCGCGCCCACTTGCGGGCGAGCGCCCCGATCCCGTCCGTGGGTCCTTCATCCGGCACCGACTCGTCATCGGCGAAGAAGGCCAGGAACCGCATTTCGCCGGCGCCGCCCCGGGGTCCCCGCAGCAGCCGCCCGTCAACAATGAGGCCGGCACCGAACCGCTCACCCGTCAACAGCGTTGCCACGTTTGACGACGGGTCCTGTGCCTGTTCGGCAATGGCCGCGAGGTTGGCGTCGTTTTCGACCATCACCATTCCGGGAAGTTCCGAGGCGAAGCCCGGGTTCATCAGCTGCCAGAATTCCCCTCCGCCGGGAGATTCGCCGTGCTCGTCGACCGGTGCGGGTACACCAATGACTGTCAGCAGGACGTCATCGAAGTCGCGGCCGACGTCACTAAGGGCCAGGCCGATGAGCTCACGGGCACCTGCACGCCGGCCCTCCCGGCCAAGGGCATGCGAGTCCACGGTCCGGCGCCGCTTGATCAGCTCGCGGCCGCGCAGATCCGCCACAACTGTCGTGAACGCCCCTTCGCCGGCGTCCAGTCCGACGACGACGCCGGCAGCCTCGCGCAACCGGTACCGGCGCGCCGGACGGCCTTTGTTTGTTCCGGCAGGCCGGCCGTCATCGACTTCCTCCAGCCAGCCCGCACTGACCAGTCCGTCACACACGCCGAGCACCGTCGCCCGGGTCAGTCCGGTCACCTCCATCGCCTCGCCGGCTGTGAACACCTGCTCCTCAAGGGCGAAGCGCAGCAGTGCCTCGGAGTTGATCCGGCGTAACAGTTGCGTCGAATTCGCCGTAGTCGCGTTCATCCCTTGACGATATCGCCCCCGTCCCCCATCCTCGTATAGGTCATAAATTTATGTCCCATATAAAACTTGTGAGACACCCCTTAGGAGCCGATGTTGCCACCTCTGACGTCCACCGGGACGCGAGTCTCCCGACGCACTTTCCTCGCCGCGGCAGGAGGGGCCCTGGCCGCCGCCGCCCTGGCGGGGTGCGCCCCCGCGGGCAGCCGCCCCACCATCACGTTCCACCAGTCCAAGCCGGAAGCCGTCCCCTACTTCCGGGACCTGGCCGCCAAATACACCGCCTCCCAGGACCAGGTCCGGGTCCTGCATGACATGGCAACCAACCTCTCCGCCAGCTTCGTCCGCAGCAGCCCGCCGGATCTCGGCTGCCTCAACTACAACCTGGAAATGGCCCGGTTCATGGAACGGGGCGCCCTCGCGGACCTGTCCGACCTGCCGGAAGCAGCATCCATCCGCGACGACGTGCTGGACCTGACCAACTGGTACCCCACGTACGCCGGCCGCACCAGCGTCATCCCCTACTCGGTCATGGCGGCATCGGTCATCTACAACCGCCGCATCTTCGCGGACAACGGCCTTTCCGTCCCCACCACCTGGGACGAACTCATCCACGTCTGCGAGACGCTCAAGGCCGCCGGCATCACGGCGATCTACGGCACCTTCCGCGACCCCTGGACCATCGCGCAGGGTCTCTTCGACTACACCGTGGGCGGCATGGTCGATGTCCGCGACTTCTACAAAAAGATGAACGACGTCGGCGAGAACGCCGGCCCCGACTCCGAGGTCTCCTTCCAGAAAACCCTGCTGGAACCGGTGCAGCGCATGGTCCAGCTGACGAAGTACGTCAACGCCGATGCGTCCAGCCGCGGCTACGGAGACGGCAATACAGCCATGGCCCAGGGCCAGGCGGCCATGTACTTCCAGGGACCGTGGGCGTTCGGCGAAATCGAAAAGGCCGGAACGGACCTGGATCTTGGCACTTTCCCGCTGCCCATGACCGATGACCCCGCCGACCTCAAGGTCAGGGTCAACATCGACCTCTCGCTCTGGGTTCCCGAAGTGGCCAACGGACAGGAAGGCGCCCGGTCCTTCCTGCAGTACCTGATGCGGCCGGAGGTCCGGGACCCCTACAACGCCAAATTCCTCGGCTTCGGTACGGCGAAGGACGCCCCGCCCGTCACAGACCCGCGCATCGTCGAAATGCAGAAGTACTACGACGAGGGCCGCTTCTACATGGGCGCCTCCCAGTTCATCCCCACCACTATCCCCGCCGCCAACTACCTCCAGTCGATCACCGGCGGCGCCGATGTTGAAGGCACCCTGCGGCGCATGGACGCGGACTGGGCCCGCCTGGCCTTCCGCGCGTAATCCCGCTTCCGACCCCCGCACGAAACGAGGACCTTCCATGTCATCAATGACGAGACCTGCCACGAAAGAAGCGGTGACGCCGCCCCGCGCCACGGCTCCAGCCCGCAAAGCGCAGAAAAGCCGCATCGACCCCCTCTACTACGTCTTCCTCCTCCCCTCCCTGGTGATCTTCACGCTGGCCGTCACGCTGCCCGCCGTGCTCGGATTCGTCTACAGCTTCACGAACTCAATCGGCTTCGGCGACTTCGACTTCATCGGCATCCGGAACTTCATCGCTGTCTTCCGCGATGAAGGAATCCTCAGCGCCTACAGCTTCACGCTCGGCTTTGCGCTGGTCACCGTGATCGTCGTCAACGCCATCGCCTTCCTCCTCGCCCTGGGCCTGACCGCCCGCGTCCGGTTCCGCAACGCACTGCGGACGGTGTTCGTGATCCCGATGGTGATCTCCGGCATCGTCATCGCGTTCGTCTTCCAGTACCTCTTCTCCAACTCGCTGCCGCTGGCCGGGCAGAGCCTGGGCATCGAACCGCTCGCCACGAGCCTCCTGGCCAACCCCGACCTCGCGTGGCTGGCGATCGTCTTCGTCACCGCCTGGCAATCCATCCCTAGTGCGATGCTGATCTACATTGCCGGGCTCCTCACGGTGCCCGCCGAGGTCTATGAGGCCAGCTCCATCGACGGCGCCACGCCCTGGCACAACCTCCGGCACATCACGCTGCCGCTCATTGCCGGATACGCCGTGATCAACACGGTCCTCGGCTTCAAGAACTACCTCAACGCCTACGACATCATTGTTGGCCTGACCGACGGCGGCCCGGGCGTTTCCACCCGCAGCGTCGCCATGGCGATCTTCCGCGGCTTCGAAGGCGGCGACTATGCCTACCAGATGGCCAACGCCGTGATCTTCTTCCTGATCAGCGTCGCCACCGCACTCATCCAGCTCCGCTTCACCCGTGGCAAAGGAGGGCTCGCAGCATGAGCAACGCGACCCAGAGCATCACAACAGCACCAGCACCAGCCAAAAAGCGTCGGATCGGCGCCGCGCCCGAGCGTATCAACTGGACCGCCACGGCACTCCTGATCGTCTGCACGCTTGGCGTGCTCGTCCCGCTGTACGTGACCCTCAGCATGGCGTTCAAAACCACCGGCCAGGCCGTGGACGGCAACGCCTTCTCGCTGCCGAGCCCGTTCACTTTCGACAGCTTCGCCCAGGCCTGGACCCTTACGAACTTCCCGCGCGGCTTCGCGATCTCGGTCTTCGTGTCCGTCATCGCCGTCGCCGGGGAGATAGTTGTGTCGGCGCTGGCAGCCTACGCGATTGTCCGCAACTGGGACCGCAGGCTCTTCCGCTGGTCGTTCTTCTACCTGCTGGCGGCCATGTTCATCCCGTTCCCTGTGGTGGCACTCCCGCAGATCCAGCTCACCGGCATGGTGGGACTCGACAACCCGCTTGGCGTCGCCATCCTGCACATCGTTTTCGCCCTGGCGTTCAACACCATGCTCTTCACCGCGTTCCTGCGCTCGATACCGCTGGAACTGGAGGAAAGCATGCGGATGGACGGCGCCGGGACGTGGCAGGTGTTCTGGAAGCTCATCTTCCCCCTGCTCGGCCCCATGAGCGCCACCGTGGGCATCTTCGCCTTCATCGCTTCCTGGAACGACTTCATGATGCCGTCGCTGATCATTTCCGATCCCGAAATGCAGACCATCCCCGTGCTGCAGAAGATCTTCCAGACGCAGTTCAGCAACAGCTACAACGTCGCCTTCGCCTCGTACCTGATGGCGATGGCCCCCGCCATCGTCGTCTACCTGTTCACCCAGCGCTGGGTCATGTCCGGCCTCACGCAGGGCGCCGTCAAGTAACCCTGCCGTTCCGCAACTCCAGCCCACGTCATCAACCACGCACAACACCAAAGGACCGATCTTGCCCACCACCGCCAGCTTGGCAGCCCGCACCGGCACCCTCCAGATGGACGATCCCACCTGGTGGCGCCAGGCGTCCGTCTACCAGATCTACCCCCGCAGCTTCGCCGATTCCAACGGTGACGGAATCGGGGACATCAACGGCATCACCGCGAAGGTCCCCTACCTGCGGGACCTGGGCGTCGACGCCGTCTGGCTGAGCCCGTTCTACCCTTCGGCCCTCGCGGATGGCGGCTACGACGTCGACGACTACCGCAACGTCGACCCGCGGCTGGGCACGCTCGAGGACTTCGACAAGATGGCCAAGGCCCTGCATGAGGCCGGCATCAAGCTGATCGTCGACATCGTGCCAAACCACTCTTCGGACCGCCACGAATGGTTCAAGGAAGCCCTTGCCGCCCCCAAAGGCTCCCCGGCCCGCGACCGCTACATCTTCCGCGACGGCCTGGGCGGGAACGGTGAGCTGCCGCCGTCGGACTGGGAATCGGTCTTCGGCGGGCCCGCCTGGGAACGCATCACAGAACCCGACGGCACCCCGGGCCAGTGGTACATGCACATCTTCGCCAAGGAGCAGCCGGACCTCAACTGGGACAACCCTGAGGTCCGCGACGACTTCCTGACCACCCTGCGCTTCTGGTCCGACCGCGGCGTGGACGGCTTCCGCATCGACGTGGCGCACGCGCTGACGAAGAACCTCGAGGACACCCTGCCCACCACGGCCGACCTCGAAGCGCGCGGAGAGGCGCTTTACCTCGCTGGCGAGCACCCGTACTGGGACCGCGACGAGGTCCACGAGATCTACGCCGAGTGGCGCAAGGTGTTCAACGAATACACCCCGCCGCGCACCGCCGTCGCCGAAGCCTGGGTGCACGCCGACCGCCGCGCCCGCTACGCCAGCCCCGAGGGGCTCGGCCAGGCCTTCAACTTCGACCTGCTGCAGGCCGACTTCGACGCCGGCCAGTTCCGGAAGACGATCACCAAGAACCTCGCCGAGGCGGAGGCGTCCGGCGCATCGTCGACATGGGTTTTCTCCAATCATGACGTCGTCCGGCACGCCACCCGCTACGGACTGCCGGCGTCGGAGCCCGACACCGACGGCGGGATCATGGCCGGCCAGGCAGGCAAGCAGTGGCTGCTCGCCGGCGGCCGGCAGGAGGATGTCGACGTCGAACTCGGCCTGCGCCGCGCCCGCGCCGCCTCGCTGCTGATGTTCGCCCTGCCCGGCTCCGCGTATCTGTACCAGGGCGAGGAGCTGGGCCTGCAGGAAGTCGGCTGCGAGATCCCCGACGCCGAGCGCCAGGACCCGTCCTTCTTCCGCAACAAGGGCGTTGAGATCGGCCGTGACGGGTGCCGCGTCCCGCTGCCCTGGACCGCTTCCGGCAGTTCCTTTGGCTTCGGCAGCGGCGGCTCGCACCTGCCCCAGCCGGAATGGTTCGCCGGTTTCTCAGTTGAGGCGCAGGAAGCGGCAGGGGACTCCACCCTTTCCGTCTATCGGAAGGCGCTGGCCCTCCGCGCTGAACTGCAGACCGCCGAAGAGCTGGAGTGGCTGGAAACCGGCCGGAATGACGTGCTCGCGTTCCGGCGGCCGAACGGCTGGACCTCCGTTACGAACTTCGGCGCCGAACCCTTCGAGCTGCCCGCCGGGACGGTCCTGGCCTCCAGCTCGCCGCTCCCTGAAGGCACGCTGCCCGGCGCGACCACGGCGTGGCTCCAGTGACCGCCGCCCCGGCTGCCCCGTCCGGCGCGGACCTCCGGATCGGCATCGATGTAGGCGGAACGTTCATCAAGGGTGCCGTTGTGGACCCCGACAACGGCGTCCCCGTTGGCCAGGTCCTGCGCCTCCCAACCCCCGCCGGCGGTACCCCGGAGTCCGTTGCCGGCGTAGTGGACCAGCTGATCAACGAGCTGGCGGCAGAAAACCCCGGCCATCACATCGGCACCGTGGGAATCGCGATCCCTTCGATCGTCCAGCACGGGGTGGCCCGGTCCGCGGCGAACATGGACCGGGGATGGATCGGGCTGGATGCCGAGGCATACCTTGGCACCCGGTTGGGCCTCCCCGTCGCCGTCGTGAATGACGCCGACGCAGCGGGCCTGGCGGAGGCCCGCTACGGGGCCGGCAAAAACAGGCTGGGGGTTGTCCTGGTCCTGACGCTGGGAACAGGCATCGGGTCAGCCCTGGTTGTTGACGGCATGCTGGTTCCGAACTTCGAACTGGGCCACCTGGAGGTCGCCGGCGTCAAGGCGGAAGCGCGGGCCTCCGCCGTCGCCCGCGAGACTGAGGGACTCGGCTGGCCGGAATACGCCGGCCGGCTGCAGCAGTACCTGGCCCACGTGGAGTTCCTGTTCTCGCCCGACCTGATCATCATCGGCGGCGGAATTTCCGCGTGCAGCAACGAGTACCTGCCCCTCCTGGCACTGCGCACCCCGGTGATTCCGGCCGGGCTGGAAAACTCCGCCGGCGTGGTGGGGGCAGCCCTCCATGCCAGCACCGTCCGGAGCGTTTCCCCCTCCTGCCCGGCCGCCGTATGACACCTGAAATACCCTCCCGGCAGCTTTGGCAATAGTCTGGCCAGATGGGGACAAACACCGTGAACTCCGGCGAACAGCTCGACAGGCAGTCGCGCATCCTTGAAGCGGCGCTTGACCTGCTGTCCCGGCACGGTATTGCCGGCGTGAGCATGCGTGCCGTCGCGCGGGAGGCGGGCGTGGCGCTTGGCCTGGTGAACTACTACTACGACGATAAAACCAGCCTGATCCGCGCCGCCCTGCACAGCGTGGACGAGCACGACCTCCTGCTGGTGGCACCGGACCCGTCGGCCACCCCGGATGAGCAGCTCCGCAAGTCGCTGCGCCGGGTGGCCGGCGCGGACCTGCTCACCACCCGGTATCTCTCCCTCCGCCTGCACCTCTGGGCCCTGGCCCAGGCCGACGAGGGCTACGCCGAAATCAACGCCATCGCCTTCGACCGGTACCTCAACGGGCTTGCCAGGCTCGTCTCCAATGCCAAACCCGAGCTCTCCTGGCAGGAATGCCGGGAACGGGCCGAGGACATCGTGGTGGTACAGAACGGCATGTGGCTGACCTCCCTCCTCGGCGTGGGCAACGCGTCCATCCAGCGCAGCATCGCCCGCACCGAAGAGATCGCCTTCGCGCCGGCGAAGGGCACCCACCCGGACAACGCCCAGGACTGACACCGTACGACGGCAGGCCCCGGAAACACTCCTTCCAGAAGGTGGACTGCGCCCAAACGTAACTTGAACGCTTGTTCAAAAAAAGTATTGAACACTCGTTCAATCTGCTCTACTGTCTTCCGTATGACTTACGCCACACCGTCCAATACCGCGTCAGCATCCACCCTCTTTATCAACGGCTCATGGGAGCCGGCAGCCTCCGGCGCAGCCCGTGAAATCCGCAACCCGGCCGACGGCGAACTGGTCGCCACCGTCTCCGAAGGCGGCAGGGAGGACGCCGAACGCGCCATCGCCGCAGCCCGGGCAGCCTTCGACTCCGGAGTCTGGTCCTCCGTCCCCGCCCCCGAGCGCGGCACTTTCCTTCTGAAAGTCGCAGCCGGCCTTCGGGAGAACCGCGAAAAGTTCGCCCGTGCCGAATCACTGGACACGGGAAAGCGGATTGTCGAGAGCCGCATCGATATCGATGACATCGCCGCGTGCTTCGAATACTTCGGCCGGCTCGCGGGCCAGCAGCCCGGGCGCGTGGTCGACGCCGGGAACCCCGACGTCGTCAGCCGGATTGTCTATGAACCCGTAGGCGTCTGCGGCCTCATCACACCGTGGAACTACCCCCTGCTCCAGGCCGCCTGGAAGATCGCCCCCGCCTTGGCGGCCGGCTGCACCTTCGTCCTCAAGCCGGCCGAATTGACCCCGTCCACGAGCATCCTGTGCATGCAGCTCATGAAGGACCTGGGCCTGCCCGACGGCGTCGCGAACCTTCTCACCGGGCCCGGCACCAAGGTTGGCGCACCGCTGTCCGAACACCCCGACGTCGACCTCATCTCGTTCACCGGCGGGCTGGAAACCGGCAAGCGCATCGCCGCCACCGCTGCCGCCACCGTCAAGAAGGTGGCGCTTGAACTGGGCGGCAAGAACCCCAACGTCATCTTCGCTGACGCCGACTTCGATGCCGCCGTCGATAACGCCCTCAACGGTGCTTTCCTCCACTCCGGGCAGGTCTGCTCCGCAGGAGCCCGGCTGGTGGTGGAGGAATCCATCGCCGAACGTTTCGTGGACGAGTTGGTCCGCCGCGCCGAAGCCATCCGCCTGGGCGGTCCCTTCGACGAGGACGCCGAAACCGGCCCACTGATCTCCGCACAACACCGCGACAGCGTCCACGAGTACGTCCAGCGCGGCATCGCCGAAGGCGCCCGGCTGCGGACCGGCGGCTCGGCGCCGGAGGGCAAAAAGTACGACGCCGGCTTCTACTACCTGCCCACCATCCTGGACCAGGTGCAGCGCGGCATGTCCGTGGTCACCGACGAGGCGTTCGGCCCGGTGGTCACGGTGGAGACCTTCCGCACCGAGGACGAGGCCATGGCTATCGCCAACGACACCATCTATGGCCTGGCCGGTGCTGTCTGGACGCAGGACGCCGGGAAGGCCCAGCGGGTGGCGGGCCGGCTCCGGCACGGCACCATCTGGATCAACGACTACCACCCCTACCTTCCGCAGGCCGAGTGGGGCGGCTTCGGCCAGTCCGGCGTCGGCCGCGAGCTGGGCCCCACGGGCCTGGCCGAATACCAGGAAGCCAAGCACATCTACCAGAACACCAGCCCGCAGGTCACCGGCTGGTTCGCTGACCACAGCAAGGAGAACTAGATGCACTACGACAACATCGAAGACCTTGGCGGGCGCACGTTCGACTACATCGTCATCGGCGGCGGGTCCGCCGGCGCCGCCGTGGCCGCCAGGCTGAGCGAAGACCCGGCCGTCACCGTCGCCCTCGTCGAAGCGGGCCCGGACGACCGCAGCATCCCCGAAATCCTGCAGCTGGACCGCTGGATGGAACTGCTCGAATCCGGCTACGACTGGGACTACCCGATCGAACCGCAGGAAAACGGCAACTCGTTCATGCGCCACGCCCGCGCCAAGGTCATGGGCGGCTGCTCCAGCCACAACTCCTGCATCGCCTTCTGGGCTCCGCGCGAGGACCTGGACGAATGGGAATCCAAGTACGGCGCCACCGGCTGGAACGCCGACGCCGCCTGGCCGCTGTACAAGCGGCTGGAGACCAACGAGGACGCCGGCCCGGACGCACCCCACCACGGCGACTCCGGCCCCGTGCACCTGATGAACGTACCCCCGGCCGATCCTGCCGGCGTCGCACTTTTGGACGCCTGCGAGCAGTCCGGCATCCCCCGCGCGAAGTTCAACACCGGCGCCACCGTGGTCAACGGCGCCAACTTCTTCCAGATCAACCGCCGCGCGGACGGCACCCGTTCCTCCAGCTCGGTCTCCTACATCCACCCGATCATCGACCGGGAAAACTTCACCCTGCTGACCGGCCTGCGGGCCCGCCAGCTGGTGTTCGACGCGGACAGGCGCTGCACCGGCGTGGACGTGGTGGACGGGGCTTTCGGCCGTACCCACCGGCTCTCCGCGAACTGCGAGGTCATCCTCTCCACCGGCGCCATCGACTCGCCCAAGCTGCTGATGCTCTCCGGCATCGGTCCGGCAGAACACCTCGCGGGGCACGGCATCGAGGTCCTGGTGGACTCCCCCGGCGTCGGCGAGCACCTGCAGGACCACCCGGAAGGCGTTGTCCAGTTCGAGGCCAAGCAGCCCATGGTGCAGAGTTCCACGCAGTGGTGGGAGATTGGAATTTTCACCCCCACCGAGGAGGGGCTGGACCGCCCGGACCTGATGATGCACTATGGCTCTGTCCCGTTCGACATGAACACCCTGCGCCACGGCTACCCCACCACGGAGAATGGCTTCAGCCTCACCCCCAATGTCACGCACGCCCGTTCCCGCGGCACCGTCCGGCTCCGCAGCCGCGACTTCCGCGACAAGCCCATGGTGGACCCGCGCTACTTCACCGATCCCGAAGGCCACGACATGCGCGTGATGGTGGCCGGGATCCGCAAGGCCCGCGAAATCGCCGCGCAGCCGGCGATGGCGGAGTGGACCGGCCGGGAACTGTCGCCCGGTGTCGAGGCGCAGAGCGACGAGGAACTGCGCGACTACATCCGCAAGACCCACAACACCGTCTACCACCCCGTCGGCACTGTCCGGATGGGCGCCGTCGACGACACCATGTCCCCGCTCGACCCCGAGCTGCGGGTCAAGGGCGTCACCGGCCTCCGCGTCGCGGACGCCTCCGTCATGCCCGAGCATGTCACCGTCAACCCCAACATCACCGTCATGATGATCGGCGAGCGCTGCGCCGACCTCATCCGTGCCAGCAGGACAGGAGAAACCACCACGACGGCGGAACTTCAGCTCAGCGCATCGCCCGCCTAGGCAACAAGCAACAGGCCCCTCCCGCAAGCGGCCCGGCGTTCACAGGCAACGCCGGGCCACCTCCCCCCCTTCGACCTTCCCCGCACCCCAGGGCGGCCGGTCCCATCGTGCTTTTCTGATCTAGGAGTCCATATTGGAACCCAGCAAGAGTATTGATTCAAGCGGCATGGACGAATTTGGCTACACCCAGACCCTCGACCGGAGTATCGGCAAATTCGCCAGCTTCGCCGCGGGCGTCAGCTACATCTCCATCCTCACCGGTGTTTTCCAACTGTTCTACTTTGGCTTTTCCATGGCCGGCCCCGCTTACGCATGGTCCTGGCCCCTCGTTTTTGCAGGCCAGCTGATGGTGGCCCTGTGCTTCGCCGAACTGGCAGGCCGCTACCCGGTGGCCGGTTCGGTGTACAACTGGGCGAAGCGGCTATCGTCGGGGACGTTCGCGTGGCTGGCCGGCTGGCTGCTGCTGATTTCCTCCATGGTGGCGCTCGGGGCCGTGGCCCTGGCCCTGCAGCTCACCCTGCCCCAGATCTGGTCCGGTTTCCAGATTATCGGTGACGGCACCGGCACCTATGATTTCGCCCTCAACGGCGTCCTGCTGGCAAGCATCATGATCACCATCTCCACCCTCATCAATGCTTTTGGCGTAAAGCTGATGACCAAAATCAACAGTGTGGGCGTCTTCGTTGAACTCGCGGCGGCCGTACTCCTCATCCTGGCACTGGGATGGCACGTGGTACGCGGGCCTGAAGTCCTGTTCAGCACCGCCGGCTATGGCGAAGGCCACGACCTCGGCTTCTTCGGCGTCTTCCTGATCGGCGCCATGGCCTCCGGCTATGTCATGTACGGCTTTGACACCGCCAGCTCCCTCGGTGAGGAAACCAAGGACCCCAAGCGCACCGCGCCCAAAGCAATCCTGCGGGCGATCACGGCGTCGTTCGTGCTGGGCGGCCTGATCCTGCTGTTCGGCATCCTCGCCGCCCCGGACCTGGCCGACCCCAAGCTGGGCAGTGCTGACGGCGGACTGCAGTACATCGTGCTCAGCGTCCTGGGCGGACCGTTCGGGAAGGCCTTCCTTGCCTGCATCGTGGTTGCGGTGTTCGTCTGCACCCTCGCAGTCCACGCCGCCGCCATCCGGATGATGTTCGCCATGGCCCGCGACAACAACCTGCCGTTCAGCCGGCAGCTCAGCAAGGTCCATCCCCAGCGCAAGACGCCGACGGTGGCCGCCATCGTCATTGGGGTCATCGCCATCATTCCGCTGATCGTCAACGTCTCCCAGCCTGCGATCTTCACCATCCTCTCCAGCATCAGCATCGTGCTGATCTACCTGGCCTACCTGCTGGTTACGGTGCCCATGCTGCGCAAGCGCCTGCTGGGGAAGTGGCCGGGCCCCGGCGGGACCGCCGACGTCGGGTTCAGCATGGGCAAGTGGGGACTGCCGGTGAACATCCTCGCCGTCCTCTGGGGCGCCGCAATGACCATCAACCTGGTCTGGCCCCGCCAGGAGATCTACAACTCCGTTCCCCCGTTCGAGTGGTACCTGCAGTGGGGCGGCGTGCTGTTCGTCGCCGCCGTCACGGTCGGTGGCGCCCTGCTCTACCGCTTCAAGATCCGGCACCAGACCGGTGTACTGGCCGAACACGCCGCCGTCGCCGTCCACCCATCCTCCGGGTCCACCGCTGATGCTCCGGCTGAGCACCGCGATGAAGACCACCAGGACGCTGGGGTGAAGGTGTCCTAAAAGCTGCTGCTGCAGCAGGGTCCGCTGCAGCAGCTCCAACAAAGGAAGGGCCGACGACGGCAGTCACCACGCCGTCGTCGGCCCTTCTTTGCGTCACACAACGCTTTGGCCTCCGGATCCGGGCAACGGACGCCCTACCCTTGACAGGTGACTTTGACTAATATTCGCACCACCGCCGCGGGCTCCCTTGCCGCCGCCGGTCTCCTGCTTACCCTCGCTGCCTGCTCCACGCCGGCCGCCACCTCTCCCACAACCACTTCCCCGGCTTCCACGGCAACCACCTCCGCCAGCGCCGGACCCTGCACGGGCGTGCAGGTCATCGTGGATTCCGGTTCCCTGAAGCAGGATGCCGCCGATACCTCCGTCTGCGTCCCCGCGGACGAATCCACCCTGGCATCGGCCGTGCTGAGCGAAGCCGACGTGAAGATCGAAGGCACCGCCAAGTACCCCACGAGCTTCGCGTGCCGCGTCAACGGTGTGCCCGCCGCGGACTTCGACATCAAGCACAAGGCTGGCACTATCCGCGAAGCGTGCGATGACAAAAACACTGTTTCTTATTGGGCCCTCTGGGTGAAGCCCGCCGCGGGTACATGGGCCTACGCGCAGGAAGGCCTGGACAGCCTGAAGCTCAACCCCGGCGAGAGCCTGGAACTGCTGTACACGGTGGACGGCGAACCGGCCGCCCCCGCAGCATGACCTTCCGACCCGCGCCGCTACATGCTGGGGTGGCCCTTGCCGCCATCTTCATCGCGGCGCGGGTCATCTACCGCGTCCTCTTCAACGGCGCCAGCAGGGGCACTCCGGTCCTGCTCGACCTGCCGCCGGTGCGGCTGCCCGCGCCGTACGCGCATGTGGTCCTCTTCGGCCCGGTCACAGGATCAGGAGTGTGGGAGGCGGTCCTGTCCGCCCTGCCGATCGCCGGAACGATCCTCGCCTTCGGCATCCTCAACTCCTTTGTGGACGTGGCCCGCGGTTTCGTGCACCTGGCCCGCCGCGGACCCCTGCAGGGCGTGGCCCGGACCCTTGTGGTGGCGTGGGCGGCGCTGCCCGCACTTGCCGACGCCGTGGCCTCCGTCCGCCTGGCCTTCAGGCTGCGGGGCGAACGATTCGGGCCCCGCGCCCTGGTGCCGGTGCTGGAACGGACCCTTGAACACGCCGCCCGGGTGGCAGCCGCCCTCGAACTGCGCGGCTTCGGAAGCCGGTCCGCCCACCAGCCTGTCCGCGGTGATGACCCTCCAGTCTTCGTCCGGGATGCCGAATTCCGCATCGGCAAAGCCCGGGTACGCGCCGCCGGGTTCACCCCCGCCGCCGGATCGGTCACGGTGATCACCGGGCCGACAGGATCAGGGAAGTCCACCATCCTGCGGGGCCTCGCCGGCCTGCTCTCCCACGTGGACGGCGGGCAGGTCCTCGGCACCGTTCGCATCGCCGGAACGAACCGGGCCACCACGATGCCGCGCGACACCGCCCGGATTATTGGCGTCGTCCTGCAGAACCCGCGCGCCGCGTTTGCGTCCACCCGGGTCCGGGACGAAATCTCCCTAGCACTTGAGCTGCGCGGCATCACGCCCGCCGAGTACGGGGCCTGGGTGACCGAAGTAGCAGAACGCGTCGGCGTGGCTTCGCTGCTGGACCGGAACCTGAGCACCCTCTCGGCCGGCGAGGCCACACTCGTGGCCATCGCTGCCGCCGTCGTGGAGCAGCCGGCCGTGCTCCTGGTGGACGAGCCCCTCGCCGACCTCGATACCGCTGCACGCGGGCGCGTGACCGCCGTGCTGCACGCCCTCGCCCGGGACGCGGGCGTATGCGTCATCGTGGCGGAGCACCGGGCGGAGCAGCTGGTGCCCATTGCCGACGCCTGGTGGACCATCGACGACGGCGCATTGATTCCAACTGCGGGGGTTCCGGGTGCCGCACCGGCCGCTTCGGTCCCCGTCGGCCAGAGTCCGGCGCCATTTGCGGCTGCCGGGCGGGCGCCCGTGCTGGCCGCAACGAACCTCGCCGTGCAGCGCAAGGGCAAGCCGCTTGTGAGCAGCGCGTCCCTCACCCTGAACCGCGGCGAAGTGGTGGCACTGGTAGGCCCGAACGGGGCCGGGAAGTCCTCCCTGCTGGTCGCGCTGGCACTTGGGCAACATACAGAAGACGACGGCACAGACGGCAGGCACGCGGTCGACGGCGGCAGGGTCGCCCTCGTGCCGGACGCATCCGATGATCTGTTCACCAGGGACACCGTCGCCGGCGAACTCCGCGCGGCGGAGCGGCGGATCGCACGCCGGAAAGACGCCCCACTGGTGCAGCCCGGCTACGCGGCGAATCACCTTCTGCGGTTGCGGGGTGGCGCCGGGATGCCGTTCGGCCCCGAACATCCCCGGGACCTCTCGGCCGGGGAACGCCGCGTCCTTGCCATCGCGCTGCAGACCATGGACAGCCCCGGGGTGCTCCTGATCGACGAGCCCACCCGCGGGCTTGATCCGGCAGCACGCACGGCTGTTGCGGCGGCGCTGCGGGCGGCGGCCGACGCCGGCACTGCGGTCCTGATCGCCACCCACGACCACCGCTTCGCCGAGGGCCTCGGCGCCCGGATCCTGCCGATGCGTGATGGCGTCGCCCCCGCCCCAGAGCATGAGAAAGCGGAGCTGGAGTCAGTGGCACCCGCCGGGTCGACTGCCCTCAACACCACCAAGGCGCCGGCCGTCACGTTCCCTCGGTTCTCCGATCCCCTGCCGGACGACCCGGCTGCCCGCAAACCCCGCCGCATCCGGATGCCCCGGGGGCTCGAGCCCACAGTCCTCGCTGCCGCCAACCTCCTGGCCCTCGGGGCCTTTTGCTGGCCGCTGCTCGCCACGGCCCTCCCCCAGGATGCCGCCGCTGCCGTTCCCTATGCGGCGCTGGCCATCGCACCCGTGGCCGCGGTCGCCGTCGTTGTCTCCCTGGATGGCTCGGTGCGGTCCGCGCATATGGTGGCGCTGCTGGGCGTCCTGGCCGCCGTCGGCTCGGCGGTTCGGGTGGCGAGCACCGGCGTCGGGGGTGTGGAGGCTGTTTTTATCCTGCTGCTCCTCGCCGGCCGGGCGTTCGGTGCCCGGTTCGGGCTGCTCCTCGGCGCAGCCACGATCGCCGTGTCGAGTGTGCTGTGGGGCGGCGTCGGTCCGTGGACGCCCTTCCAAATTTTCGCGTGCGCGTGGGTGGGCGCCGGGGCAGGCCTGCTTCCCCGGCGGGTGCGCGGGAAGGCGGAGCTGTGGATGCTGTGCGGCTATGGCGCCGTGGCGTCCTACCTGTTCGGCCTGTTGACCAACCTGTGGTTCTGGCCGTTCGCCGTGGGTGCGGGCACCGGCATCTCCTACGTTCCGGGCGCGCCACTGGGCACCAACCTCAGCAGCTTCCTGCTCTACTCGCTGGTGACCTCAACCGCCGGATGGGACACGCTGCGCGCCATCACCACGATCGTCGGAATTGTCCTGGTGGGACGCGCCATCCTGGCCGCGCTGCGAAGGGTGAAGCCCGTCTCCGGTGCAGGCGGGCAGGCCGTACAGGCCCAGCCCGCCCGTGCCCTCACACCTTGAAGTACTTTGCCTCCGGGTGGTGGAAGACGAACGCGTCGGTGGACTGCTCGGGGTGCAGCATCAGTTCGTCGCTGAGGACCACGCCCATGCGTTCGGGCTTGAGGAGTTCCGTGACCTTGCGGCGGTCCTCCATGTCCGGGCAGGCGGGGTAGCCGAGCGAGAAGCGGGCGCCGCGATAGTCCAGCTTGAAGTAGCCCGCGATGTCCTTGGGTTCCTCGGCGGCGAAGCCGAGTTCCGTGCGGATCCGGGCATGCCAGAACTCGGCCAGCGCCTCGGTGAGCTGCATGACCAGGCCGTTGAGCTCGTAGTAGTCGCGGTACTGGTTGGCGGCGAACATCTTGGACGTGAACTCTTCGATCTTGGAACCGGCGGTCACCAGCTGCACCGGCAGCACGTCGATCTGCCCGGATTCGCGGGACTTCACGAAGTCGGCCAGGCACAGGTGCCGGTCGCGGCGCTGGCGCGGGAAGTCGAAACGCAGCCGGTCGGTACCGATCGGGCCGCCTGAACCACCGTCCGGGGCGAGCAGGCCCGCGGTGCCGAGGACGCCGTCGGAATCCTCGCCGTGGTGCAGCACCACCACCTGTTCCCCCTCTGAGACCACGGGGAAGTAGCCGTACGCCACGGAGGCGTCCAGCATGCCCTCGCCCAGGATGCGGTCCAGCCAGTAGCGCAGGCGCGGCCGGCCCTCGCGTTCCACCAGCTCCTCATAGGACGCACCGTCCTCGCCGCGGCCGGGCTTGAGGCCCCACTGCCCCATGAAGGTGGCGCGCTCATCGAGGAACGCTGCGTAGTCGTGCAGCGAGACGCCGCGCACGATGCGCGTGCCCCAGAACGGCGGCGCCGGCACGGGGTTGTCCTCGGCGACGTCGGACCGGCCGGGCATTGCCTCGGGCTCGGTCACCGTGAACTTCGCGCCTCCCTTGTGAATGCGCTTCTTCAAAGGCGGCAGGCCGACGTCGTCCGGCGACTCGCCGCGCGCGACCCGCACCAGCGGCTCCATGAGGGAAAGGCCCTCGAACGCGTCCTTGGCGTACCGGACCACGCCGTCGAACTGCTCCGCCAGGTCCTGCTCCACGTAGGCGCGGGTCAGGGCGGCGCCGCCCAGGATCACCGGCCACTTCTTGGCAAGGCCGCGGGACTGCAGCTCGGCCAGGTTCTCCTTCATCACCACGGTGGATTTCACCAGCAGCCCCGACATGCCGATGACGTCCGCGTCGTGTTCCTCGGCGGCGGCGATGATTTCGGCGATGCCCTGCTTGATGCCGATATTGACCACTTTGTAGCCGTTGTTGGTCAGGATGATGTCCACCAGGTTCTTGCCGATGTCGTGCACGTCGCCGCGCACGGTGGCGATCACCATGGTGCCCTTGCCGGAGGAATCGGACTTCTCCATGTGCGGTTCGAGCAGGGCGACGGCGTTCTTCATCACCTCGGCGGACTGCAGCACGAATGGCAGCTGCATCTCGCCGGCACCGAACCGCTCGCCCACCACCTTCATGCCCTCAAGCAGGTGGTCGTTGATGATGCCGAGCGGGGTCATGCCCTCGCTCCGCGCCAGGTCCAGGTCCTCCTCGAGGCCCTTGCCTTCGCCGTCGATGATCCGCCGTTCCAGGCGCGCGCCCGTGGGGAGGGCGGCGAGTTCGGCGGCGCGCTGGTCCTTAAGCGCTGCGGTGTCGACGCCGGCGAACATGTCCAGCATGATGGCAAGCGGATCGTAGGTGGTGTTGCCGTCGGCGTCGTATTCGCGGCGGTCCCAGACGAGGTCCAAAGCGACCTTGCGCTGCTCTTCCGGCAGGGAGGCGAGCGGCACGATCTTGGCGGCGTCGATGATGCCGCTGGTCAGGCCCGCCTGGACGGCCTCGTGCAGGAACACGGAATTCAGGACGATGCGCGCTGCCGGGTTGAGGCCGAAGGAGACGTTGGAGACGCCGAGCGTGGTGTTGATGCCCGGGTACTTGGTGGTGATCTGGCGGATGGCCTCGATGGTTTCGATGCCATCGCGGCGGGTTTCCTCCTGGCCGGTGGCGACCGGGAAGGTGAGGGCGTCCACGATGATGTCCTCGACGCGCATCCCCCATTCGCCCACCAGGGCGTCCACCAGGCGGGAGGCGATGGCCACCTTGCCCTCGGTGGTGCGGGCCTGGCCCTGCTCGTCGATGGTCAGGGCGATGACGGCGGTGCCGTGTTCCTTCACCAGCGGCATGATGCGGGCGAAGCGGCTGTCCGGGCCGTCGCCGTCCTCATAGTTGACGGAGTTGACCACCGGACGGCCGCCGATGAGTTCCAGGCCGGCTTGCAGGACGGGCGGTTCGGTGGAGTCGATGACGAGCGGGAGGGTGGAGGCCGACGCGAAACGGGAGACGACCTCCTTGATGTCCGCGACGCCGTCGCGCCCCACGTAGTCGACGCAGACGTCGAGCAGGTGCGCGCCGACGCGGATCTGCTCGCGGGCGATGTCCACGCAGTCGTCCCAGCGTTCCTCGAGCATGGCCTGGCGGAAGGCCTTGGAGCCGTTGGCGTTGGTGCGCTCACCGATGGCCAGGTAGGAGGCGTCCTGGTCGAAGGAGACGTGCTGGTAGAGGGAGGCGATGCCGGGGTCGTGCTCGGTGGGGACGCGGGCGGGGGCAGGCTTGCCGCCGTTGGCGGTCCCGCCGTCGTCCGCGTTTTTGCGGGTGCGGAAGGGCGCAAGGCGTTCGACGACGGCGGCCATGTGCTCCGGCGTCGTACCGCAGCAGCCGCCCACCAGGCCGAGGCCGAATTCGCGGACGAACTGCTCGTGCGCGGTGGCCAGTTCGGTGGGGGTGAGCGGGTAGTGCGCGCCGTTGGCGCCGAGGATGGGCAGGCCGGCGTTGGGCATGCAGGCGATGGCGACGGTGGACTGCTTGGAGAGGTGGCGGAGGTGCTCGCTCATCTCGTCAGGACCGGTGGCGCAGTTCAGGCCGATGGCATCGACGCCGAGCGGTTCCAGGGCGGTGAGCGCGGCGCCGATTTCGGAGCCCATGAGCATGGTTCCTGTGGTCTCGACGGTCACCTCGACGAAGATCGGGAGGCGGATTCCCTTGGAGACGATGGCCTGCTTGCAGCCGTTGACGGCGGCTTTCGTTTGCAGGAGGTCCTGGCTTGTTTCGATCAGGAACGCGTCGGCGCCGCCGTCGATAAGGCCCTCGGCCTGGAGGGCGAAGGTCTGCTTGAGGTAGTCGTAGCTGGTGTGGCCCAGGCTGGGGAGCTTGGTGCCGGGGCCCATGGAGCCGAGGACCCAGCGCATCCGGCCGTCGGTTTCCTCTGCCGCTTCGGCGCGTTCGCGGGCGATCCTGGCGCCCTTGCGGGCGAGTTCCTCGATGCGGTCGTCGATGCCGTAGTCGGAGAGGTTGGACCAGTTGGCGCCGAAGGTGTTGGTTTCGACGGCGTCGATGCCCGTGGCGAAGTACGCGTCGTGGATGTCGGCGATGACGTCCGGGCGGGTGTCGTTGAGGATCTCGTTGCAGCCTTCCAGGTTCTGGAAGTCTTCCTCAAGGGAGAGCTCCCGGCCCTGCAGCATGGTGCCCATGGCGCCGTCGGCAATAACAACCCGGTGGTTGACCGCGTCCAGGAGTTCCTGGGAGCGGGCCGGGCGGGCGACGGAGTCTATATCAAGAGCAAAACGAGGCATCTAAACAGGTTACGGGCGACACGCCGAAACGTTGCTTCGTATGTCTGTGTGCTACGGGCCGGGTTATTTCAAGGCCGGTAATACGACGCCGGCGCCGGGCCTAGGCAGCAGACCAGCCGAGGGCGGGCCCCAGCTTGCCGGCAATGTCCGTGAGGATCTGGACGTAGTCCTCATGGTCGAAGCTGAAGGGCAGGGCGAAGGCCACCTCGTCGACTTCCTGGAACCCGGCGTGTGCGTACAGCTGTTCGGCGATCTCATCGCTGGTGCCGATCAGGTCCGGGGCGAACAGCATGCCCCTGGGCCCCTGCGGTGCTTTCGTCCGGGGTGTACGTTCGTCGACATACCGTTGGTACTTCTCCCGCTGGCCGCTTGTGGCTGAGTCAGTGGGAATGACCACCAGGCCCTGCGACGCCCTGGCCTTGTTGCCTGCTTGGGCTGCGGCCTCTTTGTACGCCCGAATCTGGGACTGCTGGACGGCGGCGAAATCCGGTTCCTGGTCCTTGTCCAGGTCCTTGTCCTGGTCCGGGAAGATGACGCTGCTGGAGAGCAGGTTGAAGCCGTTGGTGCCTGCCCAGACAGCCGACTTGGTGCTGCCGGCGCCGTACCAGAGGCGGTCGCGCAGTCCGGCCGAGTGCGGTTCGACGCGGTTGGAGAACTCCTCCACCACGCCCTGTTTGCCGGAGAACTCCCGCGCCGGTTCCCCGGAGACCAGGCGGGCGAACCGCTCCACGCGGGTGTAGCTGAAGTCCTCCACGTCCGCGGAGTCCGGGTACAGCTCGTGTTTGATTGTGTCGTAGTGCATCGGTTCGCCGACGCTCAGGCCCGGGTTGATACGGCCGCCGGCGAGGAGGTCCACGGTGGCGAGGTCCTCGGCCAGGCGCAGCGGGTTCTCCCAACCGAGCGGGGTCACGGCGGTGCCGAGCTCAATCCGGGAGGTGCGCTGGCTGGCGGCGGCCATCACCGCAACGGGTGAGGAGATGCCGAACTGCAGGTGGCGGTGGCGGAGCCAGGCGCTGTCGAAGCCGAGCTGCTCGCCGAGTTCGATGATGTCCAGCGTGGACCTGTGGCCCGTTGCCGGATCTTTCGGATCGAACAGGCCGATGGTGAGGAAGCCGAGCTTGCGAAGCGGGCGCGAACGGTCAGGCATGGGCTTCCTTCGGGATCAGGGGCGGCTTGTACCCAGAATATGCGTCCTGGCCTTGGTCAGGTTCCGGCTGGTCAGGAGGTGGACCGCGTGTCGAAGGCGGCCGCCGATTCGCGCAGCAGGCGGGCGACGGTGTCGACGGGCAAACTTGTGGGCCGCCGTCGGTCGAAGCGCCGCAGCACGATGCGCCGGGTCCCGAGTCCGGGGACGTCCAGGATGTCCACCCCGTCCTGGGCGACGCCGGTCAAGGCCAGGGTTGGCACGATGGCGGCACCCTCTCCGGCGGCGACAAGTGAGAGGGCGGTCAGGGTGTCCGTGTATTGGTGCACGGTTTCGGTTTTCGCGCCGGAGGAGCGGCTCAGCCGTCCCAGGACGGAGAGGTTTGCGGCTGAAGGTTCGACGCCCAGCCACGGAAGGGGCAGGCGGCCGAGGTCGATGTTCTCGGTACTGAGGAGGGCTCCGGAAGGGACCACCAGCTTCCAGGGCTCGTCGAGCAGCGGCTCCTCGATCAGTCCGGCGGCAAGGGACCGTTGCTCCGCCGTCGTCGAATCAAGTTCCACAACGACGGCGTCAAGCTGGCGCTGGCGCAGCAGCCGCATCAGGACGGGGAAGTCGTCTTCGACGATGTCGATCCGGAGTTGGGGGTACTGGCTGCGCCACTCGGGAAGGCGCGGGATCACAACGGTCCGCACGAAGCTCGTGAACCCGCCCACCCGGACAACGCCCTCGACCGTGGCGCCGCCTTCGATCCTGGCGAGGGCGTCGCTGAGAGCACGCTCGATCTCTTCGCCGGCTTCGGCGATGGCCAGGCCGGCGGGGGTCAGGAGTGAGCCTTTGGGGGTTCGGACGACCAGGGCGTGCCCTGTTTCGTCCTCCAGTTTGTTGAGCTGCTGGGAGACGGCGGAGGGCGTAATTCCGAGTTCATCGGCAGCCGCGAGCACGCCGCCGGTGCGGGCGACGGCAAGGAGAACGCGCAGCCGGCGCGGGTCGATGTCCATGTTAAGCAGTTCTAAACCATGTCTGCAGCAAAATTCAATTGAACTTAATGAGTTCCGGTCCCACTATTGCAAGTGGAACTGCAGGCGCGAGACTTCGGAAGGGACAAACATGGAATTGCTGTGGGAAATTGCCGGTTGGGGCGGCGCGGTTACGATTCTGGGCGCATTCATGGGCGTCTCCATGGGGTGGCTGAAGGCCGGCAAGGCCTTCCAGATTGCGAATCTCGTTGGCGCCTGCGCCTTCATCATCAATGGCGCCTTCCACGGCGCCTGGCCGTCGGTGGTGACGAATGCCGTGTGGTGCCTTATCTCCGCCGTCGCGCTGTACCGCCTCCGCGCAGCCCGGGAGCAGGGCGCACCCGCGCCGGAGCCGGCGCAGCTTCCCGTGCCGGTGACAACCAGCCAGCTCACCATCGTTGATTCGAAGCCGGCAGCAGGCTGCGCCTAACTCACTGGGGGTGCCCTGCAGTTGCGTGAAGTCATTCAAGAGGCGTTGCCCGTCCGCCTTGAAGTCGTGACGTTTCAGGTCTCGGTGAGAGCTCTGTTGCGCTGAGCAAGGGTCTGGAAGATTCCTGTGTGATCAAGGGCGCCGTCGCCCCGGGAGACCATGTCCTCGAAAAGATCTTGGATTACCGTGCTCAGGGGCAGCTCCAGCTGTGCTGTTTTAGCCGTCCCCAGTACGAAGTTGAGGTCTTTCAGTTGGTTTTGGGCGCTGCCGCCGCCTGTGAAGTCGCCATCTATCCATCTCTGTCCTTTTTGGCGCAGGACCTCGGAGTCGGCCAGCCCACCGCGGAGCAATTCGAGCATCACGGATGGATCCAGTCCGCCGCAGCGAGCGAGAAGCATGGCTTCGGAAACTGCCGTGACTGTGCCGGCGACCACGATCTGGTTGCAGGCTTTGGCGAGTGCGCCCGAACCTCCCGGGCCCATGTGCCGGATGGTGCTGCCCATGAACCCGAACGCCGGGGTGACCGAGCGAAAAGTGTCCTCGTCCCCGCCCACCATGATGCTTAGGGTCCCGTTTTCGGCGCCCACGGTGCCGCCACTGACAGGGGCGTCCAGGACTCGGACGCCATGGTCGCGAAGCATCCGTTCGCCGAAGGCCGCCACTGCCCCCGGCGAGACGGTACCGTGCACGACGAGAATCGGCCGGGCAATGCCCCGGGCTGTCCATCCGGCTATCAGGCCCTCTTCTCCCGGAAGCAACGATTCGACGTGGCCTAAATCTGGCAACACGGTGAGAACGATGTCAGCGGCTGCCTCAAAGGGTGAGGCTGCAACGCGGGCGCCCAGGTCCACCAAGGCTTCGGCCTTCGAAGCAGTCCGGTTCCAGACTGTTAGCTCGCCGTAGCCCTTTAGCAGCCGGCGCGCCATGGGTTCCCCCATCGGCCCTAATCCCATCAGGGCAAGCATTGGGTGGTCACGTTCAGGCATTGGGGTCCTTCAGGGATTAGGGCGTGCACGTACACCCCTCCAGAACGGGGTGGAACATTGCGGGGCCAAGCGGAGGAGGGAGACAGGGTCTTCCTGGTTTCTGTGGCTGTTGGGAGATCGAACCGAGGGGGCGTTACTGGTTGGTCAGGAGATCAGAAGGCCACAGGATGAGCTGGGGAAAGACTGCCAGCATGACGATGGCGATCACCATGACCACGTAGAGCGGCACTGCGGCCTTCACGATCTTCTCCATCGGCAGTCCGCTGACATAGGACGCCGCGAAAAGGCAGACGCCCACAGGCGGTGTGACCAGGCCAACGGCGAGGGCAGCGACGAGAAAAACGACAAAGTGGATGGGGTCCACGCCGGAGGACACGGCCGCGGGCATGAGCACCGGTGTGCAAAGCAGGATGGCTGCGACCTTGTCCATGACGGTTCCGATGATGATCAGGATCAGGCCGATCAGGAGCATGACGATTGTGGGGTTAGTGCTGACACTCAGCAGCCAGCTGCTGACCTTTGATGGCAGCCCGTCAATGGTGAAGATGTAGGAGGCGACGCCGGCGATCATGGCGATGAGCAGGATGGTGCCGGTGGTGAGGCCGGCGTCCACGATCATCTTGGGCATCTGGCGCCACTTCATGTCCCGGTAGACGTAGATGCCGACCAGAAGGCTGTAGAAGACGGCGACGGCTGCGGCCTCCGTGGGCGTGACGAGCCCGCTGAACATGCCCACCAGGATGATCACCGGGCCACCCATGGCAGGGATTCCGCCGAGGACGATCCTCAGGCCCTTCTTGAAGGGCGTCCTTGAGACCTCGCCGTAACCACGGCGTGCCGACAGGAAGAAATTCACAACCATGAGGACGAGGATCAGGACAACGGAGGGTCCAAATCCTCCCGCGAGTGCCGCGCCTACAGAGACGTTCGCGGTCGAAGCGGCGATGATCATGAGGATGCTGGGCGGTATCAGTGAGGACAGGGTAGCCGTGACCATGGTCATCGCTGCCGCATACGGGCGCGGGTACTTGTGGTCCGTCATGGCCTTGATCTCGATCTTGCCAAGGCTGACAATGTCGGCAACCGAGGAACCGGAGATGCCGCCGAAGATCGCGCTCGATGCGATATTCACTTGGCCAAGTCCGCCACGGAAGCGGCCAAAGATGACCTCGGCACCGCGGAAGATGCGGTCCGAGATACCTCCACCGGCCATGAGGTTGCCGGCCAGGACGAACAAGGGGACAGCAACCAGCAGGAAGCTGTTCATGGAGCTCATCATGGACTGCGGCAACAGGTCCAGGGGGATGTCGAAGATCAGTAGAGTGGCGATGACACCAATGCCGAGTGAGACTGAGAGCGGAACGCCCAGCAGCAGCAGGAGGAGGAAAATACCCAGCAGGGTCAGGCTCATGCGATCATCTCTCCTTCGAGGATCTTCTTACGCATATTCGGGGAGAAGTAGATGGTCGTGATGTGGGCGATGATGGCCAGTGCTGCGCTGATCACAAGGGGCAGGGTTACCAGGAACATTTTCAGTCCCAGGGCAGGACTGGACTCTCCGGCAGCGTACTGCTGCAGCATCAGTTCCCAGGTCTTGTAAAGCAGGACACTGAAGAACACGGTCCCGCAGATGGCGTAGAGATGCAGGCTGACTTTCTTAAGCCAGGCTGGTCCCCACGCCACCGCAAAGTTCACCCGCGGGTGCACGGCGGCCCGGAAACCTGCCGCCATCCCCAGGAAAGTGGTGTCCATGAACAGGAAGCGGGTCAGTTCCTCGGTCCAGGAAAGCGAGGCTCCCATCTGCCGGCTGACCATCTGGGCAGCAAGGCTGAGCAGCATCGCGCAGATTCCGACGAAAAGGAGAGCATCCACGGCCTTCCAAATCAGGCCATGAGGTTTCGAGGCTTCTCCCACCGGTACCACGTTGATGTCCTCTGCGGCCGCCCGGTGTTCGGCCCCCCGGGTTGGGGTGGTTGCATCGTCCTGCACTGAACTCGTCTCCTGCACTGGGTTTGTCACCTTAGCGTCCGAGGAATTCAAGACTTGCCTGAACGAATTCCTTGCCCACCTTGCCCTCAAGCTCGGGGTAGACCTTCTGGGCTGCCGCCTGGAACTTTTCCCGCGCTTCCGGCGTCAGTTCGTTGATCTTCACGCCTTCGCCCTTCAGCTTTTCGAGGGTTTTGGTGGCTTCGTCGTTGTCGTACTTCGTTTTGAAGTCGGCGGTCTCGTCTGCAGCTTCCTGCAGGACCTTCCGGGTTTCCTCATCGAAGGAGTCCCACTTCTTCTTGCTGAACCCGAGGACCAGGGCGTCGGAGATGTGGCCCGTAAGGGAGAGGTAGTCCTGGACTTCGAAGAACTTGTTGTTGACTGGAACTTCCAGTGGATTTTCCTGGCCATGGATGGTGCCAAGCTGCAGGGCGGTGTAAACCTCTTTGAAGTCCATCGGCGTCGGGTTAGCGCCCACTGAGCCAAAGAACTTAACCCAGAGGTCGTTCTGCGGTACGCGGAGCTTCAGGTCCTTGAAGTCCTCGGGCTGGGTTATGGGACGCTGCGAGTTGGTGGTGTGCCGGGGAGTGCGGGTCAGCATCGACACGCCCTTGATGCCCAGCTTGTCCAGCGAGCCCAGGAGTTCCTCGCCGGGCTCGCCTTCAAGGTACTTGGTGACCTCCTCCGAGTCCTTGAAGAGGTAGGGAAGGCTGACGGCATTCATCTTCGGCTCGAAGGACGCGTACACCGAGGTGGACAGGATGGTGGAGTCCAGCGTGCCGTTTCCAAGCAGGTTGACGGCTGCGTTCTGGTCCCCGCCGAAAAGGGTGCCGTCGGGGAACGTCTCGACCTTGACCTTGCCGTCGCTCAGCTCGGCAACCTTGTCGGCGAAGTGCTTTGCGGAGACCCCCATGGAAGAGGTCGCGGGGTCACCGATACCGAGGCGGACCGTGGTGCTGGGCGCGCCAGCACCGGCCGCTCCTCCCCCGCCGCAACCTGTGAGGACAGTAGTAACGGTGAGTGCAACGGCCACAACTGCGGCCGCCAGGGTGCGCTTTGGCATCTGATTCTCCTTTGAATACGTGCTGGTTCCTGGCCTGTACGGACAGGGGTACTGATGCTTCGATGGCGGTGGTAAAAGCGTCTTCGGTTCCGTGGATGTGGTCGAAAAGGGCTGCTCTTGCTGCTTATCGCCCCGCTTCCCGATGCCTCGCTTGGGCGGTGCTCCCGCAGCTTGTCTTCCCGCCGCGAGTTATCCCGAAGTGGAACCGGTACACTTTTTTACCACAGGCACCCTTGGCTGTAAACCGCTGGGAGCGATTGCCAGCTTCGGTTACTTCGCTAACTGCAGCCGGGCGACGCTGGACCGCTCGACCAGTTCGGCGGCCACGCGGATGACATTGGGTTTTTCCGACGTTTTGCCCTGCGTGTTCGACAAAGCGAGCTGCACGGAGTGTCGGGCAAGCAGATCTATGGGTTGCCTGACGATTGTCAGGGCCGGGGTCATGAGTTCGGTCCAGGGCGAATCTTCGAAGACGATGACGGACAGCGCCTGGGGGATGTCGATTCCGGCATGGGAGAGGCGCCGCAGAACTTCGGTCACCTGGGCGGTATTTGCCACCACCAAAGCGGTGGGTGGCTCCTCCATATTAAGCAGCGCCGAGGCGGCATCTCCTCCGGCCGGCCCGCGAAACGCGGCGTGCCGTATGAGGAGCTCATCCTGCTCGAGGCCGGCAGTTTCCAGGGCCTGCCGATAGCCGGCAATGCGGTCCATTCCGGTAGTGGAGGAAGCCGGTCCGGAGATGATCCCGATGCGGCGATGGCCGTGGGCGGCAAGGAGCGCCGTCGCGGACCGGGCGGACTCAAAGTTGTCGATGCTGACAACGTCAACTTCGGGAAGCGACGGTATCGACCGGTCGACAAAAACCACCTCAGTTCCCAGATCCTGGAGCTGCTTCCACGTTGCCAGGTTATTGCCGGTCGGGGTCGCGATAATCCCGCTGACCCTGCGCTCGATCAGTGTCGCCAGACGTTCCGACTCCAGCTGATCGTCCTCCTGCGTTGTCATCAGCAACACCTGGATTCCGCGCGAATACGCCTCCTGCACCACCTTATCGGCGAGCCGGGCGAAGAAGGGGTTAGAGACATCCGCGAGCAGCAGCCCCAGAGTGGTAGGCGGCCCGTACTTGAGCTCCCTGGCTGCCGTGCGAGGGTGATAGCCGAGGTTTTTCATGGCGTCGTTCACTCGTCCGCGGGTAGCTGCGGCCACAGGACCCGATCCCGGGTTCAGCACCCGGGAGACGACCGCAACGGACACCCCGGCCGCCCGGGCAACATCGCGGATGGTCGGTTGTTTCTGCACGCCTACTCCTCGCCTGGCACTTCATTGGACATCCGGGAACCTTTACAGCCTAGGGCTTGACCTTAGAACTACGCTGTGACATAAAAGTGTACCGGTTCCATTTATTTTACCTCAGTGCGGTGCCGCTTGTTGTGCGGCTCCAGTACCAGCGGCAGCGAGCCGCAAGGTGAGGAGTGGAACCCCAAAGCTGCGGTTGATCCCAGACCAGCCCGCGTTTCCTTCCGGAACAGCGCCGTATCCCTTGAAAGGCAACCCATGAATCTGCACCATCTCCTGACCCAGCGCGAAGCCGACGGAAAGCCCATCCGGGTCGGCCTGATCGGCGCCGGACGCTACGGAACGATGTACCTTGCCCAGGCAAACAACATTCCGGGCATCCACGTCGTCGCCATCGCTGACATCAACGTCAAACGCGCTGAAGGTGCTTTCGCACTGGTCGGATGGCCAAAAGACCAGATCGCCCCCGATATCGCAACCGCCCTGAGGAACCGCTCAACGGCGATCGTGGGCAACGCTGACGAGCTTTTCGACGTCGACATCGACCTTATTGTGGAAGCCACCGGCAATCCCATCGTGGGCGTGAAGCACGCGCTGCGTGCCATCGAAACGAAAAAGCACATCATTATGGTCACGGTTGAGGCCGACGCCTTGGCAGGGCCCGCTCTTGCGAAGCGGGCAGAAGCAGCCGGTGTTGTCTACTCGATGGCATACGGCGACCAGCCTGCCCTCATCATGGAACTGGTCGACTGGGCCCGCACCAGCGGATTCGACGTCGTCTGTGCCGGCAAGGGTGCGAAATTCCTTGAGCACTACCACGAGATGAACCCCGATAACGTCTGGGAAAACTGGGAATTCTCCAAGGAACTCACTGACTCAGGGCAGCTGAACCCCAATATGCATACCTCCTTCCGCGACGGCACCAAGGCCGCCATCGAAATGGCCGCCGTCGCCAACGCCGCAGGACTGGTACCCTCCGACACCGGGCTGACCTTCACCCCGGGAGACGTCGAGGAGATCGCCTCAATCTGCCGCCCCGCAGACGTCGGAGGTGCCCTCGCCCACGAAGGCACCGTCGACGTCATGTCCAGTGTCAACCGTGACGGCACCTGGATCCCCCACAACACGCAGGAAGGCGTCTTCGTCGTCGTCAAGGCAACGAACGCCTACGTCTCCGGCTGCTTTAACGAATACCCCTGGCACCCGGACCCCACCGGCCAGTACGCCGCCCTGTACCGCCCCTACCACTACGTCGGCCTGGAACTGAACATGTCCATCGCCAACGCCGTCCTCCGCGGAATCCCCACAGGTTCACCCATCGGGTTCTTCGGCGACGTTGTCGCCACCGCCAAGAAGGACCTCAAAGCCGGTGAATTCCTCGACGGCGAAGGCGGATACACCGTGTGGGGCCAACTCGTTTCCGCGAAGCACTCCGTCACAACCGGTGCCCTGCCGGTTGCGCTGGCCCATCACGTGGAACTGCGCAATGACGTGCCCAAGGGCGGGATCGTCCGCTGGGAAGACGTCATTATGGACGACTCGCTCACCCAAGCCCTTGAACTGCGCCGCGAAACCGAAGCCCTCGCCATTGAAGCCGTTCCGGCACCGTGATCAGCCAGCGCTAACTCCTCTGAGTACCGGCGCCACTGAAGCCCGCCCGGGAAACCCCGCCGCTCCCAGCTGAGTCAAAGGTGAGCCACAACAATACGCGCGGACCGACGGACTATGACCGCCGGTCCGCGCTCTGTCCCCACCGAGCCTCTGCCACCTTCACGGAACCCCTAACACGAGGAGAACCTCACCATGACCGTCGTCGTCACCGCAGCTTTTAGCCCAAAGGAAGGCGCCTACGACCAAGTCGTCGCCGCCCTCTCCCCCGCAATCAGTGAAGTCCACCAGGAACCTGGCTGCCTGCTTTACGCGATCCATGAAGCCCCTAACAACCAGATCCTCATGATCGAGAAATGGGAATCTGCTGAGCTGCTGGACGCCCATGCCGAAGGTGAGCCGGTCAAACGGCTGAACGCGTCCCTCGAAGGCCTGTTGGAAAGGCCCGTCTTAGTAACCCGGCTGGTCCCGATCCCAGCAGGAACAGCACAACAAGGAGCGCTTTAGTGCATATTCCTCTAGTTGTCATGGGTGTATCGGGCTCGGGCAAGAGTACGCTCGGGTCTGCCCTCGCAGCCCGCCTTGGAGCAACCTTCAAAGACGCTGATGACCTGCACCCGTTGCCAAACGTTGAAAAAATGGCTGCAGGCGTCCCGCTTACTGATGAAGACAGATGGCCATGGCTTCGCCTGGTAGGCGCAGAACTCGCGGCCGAACACCCCAACGGGATTGTGGTTGCCTGCTCAGCCCTCAAACGCGCCTACCGTGACGCTATCCGCGCAGCCGCTCCTTCCACCAGGTTCATCCTCTTAACGGCCGAGCCGTCCGAATTGATGGAGCGCCTGGTTCAGCGCCCCGGACACTTCATGCCTCCGTCCCTCCTCACATCGCAGCTGGAGACACTCGAGTTTCTTGAAACAGCGGAAGCCGGAATGACACTGAGGTCGGAAGGCAGCATAGAAGCACTCATCGATCAGATCCTGGGAGATCTGCGCCCAGACACCGTAGCTGCCACGCCCACCTGACGAGCAAAAGGCCCGCACCTTCCAAATGGTAAAGTTTGGTGTGCGAGAAAGTCAGCGGCCCCTCATTCTGGAAGCAGGCCTCCGGGTTGCGGGAAGCCCACAAGGGGCGACGATCACGCTGGATGCAGTGGCCCAGGAAGCAGGCGTAACCAAGCCCGGGCTGATGTACCACTTCCCAAACCGGGAAACCCTGATGGTTGCCCTGGTGGAGCACGCCGCAGCAAAGCTGGTCGAAAAAATGGTTCGCCTGACGGACCAAAGCAACGCCACCCCCTCGGACCGGTACCGCGCCTACATCCTGTCCGCAGCCGACGGGGAGAACACCCGCGCCGAATGGGCACTCTGGTTCCAGTCCTCCTACTGGCCGGAACTGCAGGCGGCCTGGACACGGCACCTGGAGCCGTGGCTGTTACTGCCGGACAACATGCCGCCATCACGCCGTGCACGCTTCGCCGCCGCACGGCTGGCTGCCGACGGCCTCTGGGCAGCCCAGGCCAGCGGCGTCCTGGCACCCACCGAAACAGACCGCGAACTGGTTGTTGCCCAGCTGCTTGAACTGCTCGACGAGGGAGATCCAAAGTGAGGACATGGCTGTGCCTCATCGGAGCCATCATCAGTGAAGTCAGTGCCACCCTGGCCCTGAAGGCAGCCCTCGAGAGCCCGGGCTGGTATGCGCTCGTCGTGCTGGGCTATTGCCTCGCCTTTGGCCTGCTGACGGTCTGCTTGCGGCTGGGAATGACCATCAGCGTGGCGTACGGAGCCTGGGGAGCGGGAGGCGTGGCAGCCACCGCACTACTTGCGGCCGCCATCTTCGACGAGCCCCTCACTTGGACGATGGCTTTCGGCATGGCCCTGATCATTGCCGGCGTCATCACCGTAGAGCGGGGATCACAAAAGGCCCATGACCGCCAGGAAGCGAAGGATGCCGCATGAGCTGGGTCTTCCTCTTCCTGGCAATAGTCACCGAGGTCGCCGCGACAATGTCCCTGCGGGCGTCCGAAGGACTCAAGAAAAAGATCTGGCTGGCACCCATCGTCCTCGGCTACCTGCTGGCCTTTTCCTGCCTCAGCCTGGCGCTGGGCGAGGGGCTCCCGCTGGGTGTCGGCTATGGAATCTGGGTGGCCTGCGGCGTCGGACTTACAGCGGTTGCGGCCCGGATCTTTTTCAAGGAACCCCTGACACCCCATATGGCAGTCGGGCTCATGCTCATTGCGGCCGGCGTCCTCATCGTCGAATTCGGCGCCTTGGCGGCGCACTGACTTCCCCGCCGATTACACGCAATGCTCCCACACCGTCAGCTGCAGCCTGACAGTGTCCTCCGAGGCAACCCCCAGGGAGGGGCCGACGGCGGCGCTCACCTCGCCGCCGTCGTCGCACCTTTCCCACAAGCGTGCCCAGCGCATCAGGCGCGGACCGCTCCGACGGCAGCATCGGACGAAGGCACGGGCGTCTCCAGCCTCAGGTTCTCGCGGAGCGTGCTGCCGCGGTACTCCGTGGGGTACACGCCGCGGGCCTGCAGCTCCGGCACCAGATGGTTCACGATGTCGTCCAGGCCGGTCGGGACCAGCCACGGCGAAATGTTGAACCCGTCCACGGCACCCACCCGCGCGTACTCCGCCAGATGGTCCGCCACCGACGTGTAGGACCCGGTGAACGTGGCATCCACCCGCGCCGTGCGCGACGTGACGAACTGCCGGATGGACAGCCCCTTGTCCTTGGCCTCGGCGCGCCACTGGTCCGCCAGCTGCCGCGCCTTTGCACCGTGGAAGCCGCTGCCGCGGGTCTCCGAGGTCTCCTCCACCACAGGATCGATCTCCGGCAGCGGGCCGTCCGGGTCGTACTCCGACAGCTCTCGGCCCCAGAACTGCTCCAGGTACGCGATCGCCTGCTGCGGGCCGATCTGCAGGCTCCGCACCCACTCCTTCTTCTCCAACGCCTCGGCATCCGTGGCCGCCAGGATGAATTCGCCGGCCGGCATGATCTGCACGGCATTCGCGCCGCGGCCCGCCGCAACAGAGCGCTCCACCAGGTCCCTGCGGAACTCCACGGCGTCATCGAACTTGGGGTGTGCCGAGAAAATGACGTCGGCCTGGCGGGCGGCGAAGTTCCGGCCGTCGGGCGAGTCGCCGGCCTGGAACAGCACCGGCCGGTACTGCGCGCTGCGCGGCAGCCGCGGCGTCACGTCCACGGTGTAGTGCTGGCCTTCATGCAGCACCCGGCGTGCCGGACCTTCAGGGGTTTCCCACGAGTCCCAGATCCGCTTGGCTGTCTCCACGAACGCCTCGGCGTGCTTGTACCGGTCGGCATGGTCCAGGTAGCCGCCGCGGCGGAAGTTCGCACCCGTCCAGGCGTTGTCTGTGGTCACGATGTTCCACGCCGCCCGCCCGCCGGAGATCAGGTCCAGGCTGGCGAGCCGGTGCGCCAGGTCCGCGGGATCGTTGTACGTGGTGTTCTGCGTGGCCACAAGGCCAATGTTCTTGGTCACGGACCCCAGGGCGGCGAGCATGGTTTGCGCATCCGGCCGGCCCACCACGTCCAGTGCGTGCGGCCGGCCCAGGTGCTCGCGCAGGCGCAAGCCCTCGCCCAGGAAGAATGCGGCGAAGAGCCCGCGCTCGGCGGTCTGGGCAATGCGGCGGAAAGATTCGAAGTCCGTCTGCGACCCTGATTCCGGCGCCTTCCAGATGGTCCCGGAGTTGACGCCCTGAAAGAAGACACCGAACTGGATCTGCCCGCTTGGCTTGAAGACGTCCGGTGTGAACAGGTCGGATTTAGCACGGTTGTGCTGTGTCATGGTTTGTCCCTTTACTTTCCGGCGCCGGCGGTGGCAGTTGCGTAACGGCTCGCCGGGCGCTCAAGCCCCAGCAGGCCGCGGAAGGTGCCGTCCTGCACAACAGGGCGGAGCACTCCGCGGCGGCGCAGTTCCGGCAGGACCAAACGGCCCAGTTCCTCCAGGTCGACAAAGAGCGACGCCGGGTGGAGGCGCACGCCGTCGGCCTCCGCCAGCAGGGACTCCAGGAAGTCCGTAAGACCCGCAGCGGCGCCCGCGTACGCCGCGCGGCCGCCGTCGGAATCCCCATCAAAACCGGCAACCCGCTCCCCCGCAGCCTGCCGGCGGGAGTCCAAGACGACGTCGAGCTCGGCGATCACCGCAACGGATCCGCCAACCCGCGAACGCACCTCGCGGACCTCGCCGGCGAGCAACTCGGCGGTGGGCGCAGACACCAGCACGGCGTCCGCGGCGTCCGCCGGCACCTCGCCCAGCAGCGACGCCGGAACCAGCACCGGCAGCTGGCCCTGGAGCGGCCGCGGGATGATGGACGGCCCCTTCACCGAGTAAGCAGGACCGGCAAAACCGGCAGGCGTTTCATAATCGATGTAGTGCAGCTGGTCCACGTCGATGTACCGGCCGGTGGCGACGTCGCGGATCACGGCGTCGTCCTCCCACGAGTCCCACAGCCGCCGGGACACCTCGATGGACGCCACTGCCTCCTGCCCCAGCGCCGCACCCGTCACGAATGAACGGCCGACGGCGGCAGCACCCTCGGGTGCTTCGGCGGCGGTGGCGATCCACCCGGCCCGGCCGCCAGAGACGTAGTCCAGGCTGGCCAGCTGGGTGGAGATGTGGAACGGCTCGGTGTAGACGGTGTCCGCCTCGGGGACCAGGGCGATGGACCGCGTCAAAGGCCCGGCGAACGCGGCACGCTGCAGCGCGTTGGCGCGGCCGGGGGCCGGCGCGTCGGTGAAGGTGGCGGCATGGAAACCGGCGGACTCGGCCGCCAGCACGGCCCGGGCGATGTCTGCGCCTTCCCAGCCGGCGCCGTCGAGCTCGATGGCCAGGAACCCGGCGCGGTCTGATGGAATGTTGCTCACTTCTGGTCCTGCCGTTCGTAGGGGATCTTTTCGCCGGCCTCGATGGCCACGGGCAGCCGGTTCTCCGCCGGCGGCAGCGGGCAGGTGGCCAGGTCCGTGTAGGCGCAGGGCAGGTTCACGGCCCGGTTGAAGTCCAGCACCACGGACCCGTCGGCGGCCGGCACCACCGAGAGGGAGCGGTTGGCCGCATAGGTGGTCTTGCCGGAGGTCTGGTCCGTGAACAGCACGGACAGCGAGCCCGGGGCGTGCCCGTTGAACGCGGTGAGCGCCAGTTCCTGGCCAGCCAGCTTGAAGCGGATCTCGCCCGGCGCCTCGTACACATGCTGGATGCCCTCGACGGCGGCACCCACCGTGGTGCGCCGCGGCGCCTCGAACGGCACGAACGTTCCGCGGACGGCGTAGGCGGCGTCCGGCGAGTAGGCCGGCGTGCACTGGTATGCCTGCAGCAAGGCGTTCTCCGGGTTCCGCGGCCGGACGATGTACTCGCCGCCGCGCTTGGCCACCTCGATGACGGTGTCGCCGGACACCAGGTTGATGCTGCCGCGTTCCTCGATGGGGCCGAACGTCAGTGCGGCACCGCCGGCGGTGTTTAGTTCCTTGCCGTCCCGCTGCAAGCTCTCGCCTGGCTCCAGGACCACGCGGACGACGTCGTCCTCCACGCTCCAGGTGCCCGGCGCACCTTCCAGCGGGGCGGCGTCGCTGCCCAGCCAGTGCAGGTGGGTCACCGCGAGGAAGCCGTGCGGGTGGGCCCGGTTGCGCTCGTGGGCGGCGTGCCAGTCCTGCCACTCGGTTTCAAAGGATTCAAGGGCGGTTTCAGCGTGCGTGCTCATTTTGTTGCTCCGGTCTGCGTGGCGGCGAAATTTTCCTCAGTGATGGTCCTGGACTCAGGCAGTGCCTCCTCGGACAGGCCCCAGCGTTCCAGCACCTTGGCGTAGGAGCCGTCCTCGATGGCCGAGTTCAGTGCCTCCGTGATCACCGGCGCCAGGCCGTTGCCGCGGAGCGAGGTCGCGGCCACCAGGGTTTCCGACGGCCAGCCGGCGTTCACCTTGCCCACCACTTTCAGGTCGTCACGGGTGTTTTCCCGGTACACGGTGGACGGGTACGGGGCGATGTTCAGGTCCGTCCGGCCGGAGGACAGCGCCAGGATGGTGTCCGCCTCCGACGAGTAGTACTGCAGGGTGGCCGGCGCCTTGCCTTTCCCTTCCAGCTCCTTGTTCCAGGCCAGCAGGATCTTTTCCTGGTTGGTGCCGGAACCCACGGAGACCCGGAGGCCGGAAATATCGTCCGCACCCTTGATGTCGTAGCTGGAGGACTTCTTGGCCTCAAATCCCATAAACGCGGCGCGGTAGCTGGCGAAATCGAACAGCTTCACCCGGTCCTTGTTGACGCCCACGTTGGAGAAGACCACCTCGAAGTCGCCGGACTGGGTTTTCAGCGGCCAGTTTTCCCAGGACGTGACCTGGATGTCGAGTTCCAGGCCCAGCTTGTCCGCCACCAGCTGGGCGATGTCCAGTTCAGAGCCGATCGCGGTCTTGTCGTCGGTGGCGTGGAAGGACAGCGGGATGGACCCGGCCGTGGTGGCAACCGTCAGCTTGCCGTCCTTGCTGATCAGCTCGGGGACCTTGGCGGCGAGCGCCGCGTCCTTGTCCGCCCGGATCCGCTGCTGGTCCGGAGAGGTGTTGTAGACGACGCCGTTGCGCGCCGCCGTCGTCTGCGCGCCTCCGGTGGCGGTGCCGGCAGCCGAGGCGCCGGGGTCGGCGCACCCTGCGAGCGCCGCGGTTCCGAGAAGGACGACGGCGGGAAGGACCGTGAGTGCGCGGCGGTGTGCGCCGCGGAGGGGGAAAGCCATCGAAAGTTCCTTAGATGTTGAAGGCCGGTTCGAGCACCTTGGAGAAGAAGCTCCGGGTGCGCGGTTCCTGGGGGTTGGTGAAAATGTCCTGCGGGATGCCCTGTTCCACGATTTGCCCCTGGTCCATGAACACCACGGTGTCCGCCACGTCACGGGCGAAGCCCATCTCGTGGGTGACGATGATCAGGGTGGTGCCGGACGTGGCGAGCTCGCGGATGACGTCCAGGACCTCGTTGACCAGTTCCGGGTCGAGGGCGGAGGTGGGCTCGTCGAACAGCAGGATCTTGGGATCCAGGGCCAGGGCCCGGGCGATGGCGACGCGCTGCTGCTGTCCGCCGGAGAGCTGGCGCGGGTAGGCGTCCGCGCGGTCCTTGAGGCCAACCCGGTCCAGGAGTTCCAGGCCGCGGCGGCGGGCCTCCTCCTTGGAACGACCCTGCGCCACAACGGGCGCCTCGGCAACGTTCTCCAGCGCGGTCAGGTGCGGGAACAGGTTGAAGTTCTGGAACACCATCCCGATTTCGGTCCGCTGCTTGAGGATGTCCTTCTCGCGGAGCTCGTGCAGCTTCCCGCCGCGGACCTCGTAGCCGACCAGCTTGCCGTCGATGGAGATGTGCCCGCCGTCCACCTTTTCCAGGTGGTTGATGGTGCGCAGCAGGGTGGACTTGCCGGAGCCGGAGGGGCCCACGATCACAGCCACGCCACCGGGTTCAACGGTGAGGCTGACGCCTTTGAGGACCTCGGTGGGGCCGAAGGATTTCCGCACGCCGGTGATTTCCACCAGGCCCCGGGTGGTTGCGGGGGCGGTCAGTGTGTTCGTCATCAGGGGTTCCTCCGGTTGGGTGACACGGCGTGGGTGGCGAGGAATTTGCGGGCCTTCTGCAGGGGCGTCAGCGGCAGGTTCCGCACCGCGCCCTTGGAATAGTGCCGTTCGATGTAGTACTGGAAGACGCTGAGCACTGACGTGATCACCACGTACCAGAGCGTGGCCACCAGGAGCAGGGGCAGGACCTGCTGGGTGCGGTTGTAGATGACCTGGACGGTGTAGAACAGCTCTGAATAGGCCAGGACGTAGACGATCGAGGTGCCCTTGACCAGGCCGATGATCTCATTGAAGGCGGTGGGGAGGATGGCGCGCATGGCCTGCGGCAGGACGATCCGGGTGGAGCGGCGCCAGGCCGGGATGCCCAGTGCGGCCGCGGCCTCGAGCTGGCCCTGGTCCACGGAGAGGATGCCGCCGCGGATGATCTCGGCGGAGTAGGCGGCCTGGTTCAGGGTCAGGCCCAGGACGGCGGCGGCGAACTGGCTGATCAGCGTGGTGGTCTGGACCTCGAAGAACCGGACGTCCGTGAACGGGATACCAAGGCTGATCTTCTCGTACAGGTAGCCCAGGTTGTACCAGAGCAACAGCTGCACCAGCAGCGGCGTGGAGCGGAAGATCCAGGAGAACGTCCAGGACACCGAAACCAGCAGCGGCGAGGCCGACAACCGCATCAGGGCCAGGATGAAACCCAGCACGAAGCCGAGGATTCCGGAGATGGCCGTGAGCTTCAGGGTCTCCACCAGGCCGGTGATCACCGACCGGGCGGTGAACCACTGCGCCACCACGCCCCATTCCCAGCGCGGGTTGGTGGCCAGGGACCACGCCACGGCCAAAACTCCGAGTGCGACGACGGCGGTCCCCACCCAGCGCAACGGGTGCTTGGCTGCCACCACGGGATAGGAGGAGTAATCCTCCGCCACCCGCGCCGGACTATTCTCGGGAGGCAGCCCGGCACCTGCAGCCGGCTGCGCTGGCGTTATTGGCTGCGCCGCCGTAGTTGCTGCTGAACTCATGGGCCACCTCGCTTCTGTCATTAATCCGAAGCCCTTTGCCCCGGTTGCTGGCTGCAAATCTAGGACCGGCCAAATCAGGGCGGCAACATCGGAAGTTGCATTAGTTCACCCGGCTTCGCACGGCGTCATGAGTCGGTTTTTTGCGCCGTTTGACCTGTTGTGACGCGGAGTTAACGGACGTGACCAGGCGCTCGACCGCCGTCGTAACCGCTGCCTAGCATGGGCAAACTTCCCCGCCCCACTGACCCAGGAGCCTTCATGCCAGCCAAGATTCCGGCCGTCGTTTTCATCGGCGGCGGGCCGCGCACCGCGGGCGTGCTGGAACGGATCGCAGCGAACCGGCCCGACGTCTTCGCGGGGCCGCTGCAGATCCATGTGGTGGAGCCGCACGTTCCCGGCTCGGGACGGATCTGGCGGTACGACCAGGACCCCGGCCTCCTACTCAATTCGATGGCCGCGGACATCACCATGTTCACGGACGCCTCCGTGGACTGCGAGGGTTCGGCTTTCCCCGGGCCGGGCCTGGTGGAGTGGGCGGCCGGCGTGCTGGACGGATCCATCACGGACGTGCCGGACTTTCCGCGGCAGCTGTGGGACCAGCTCCGCGCGCTCCGGGGCGCGACCTTCCCCACACGGCAGCTGCAGAGCCAGTACCTTGAGTGGTTTTACCGGCGTGCCGCCAGGGCACTCAACCGGAGCGTCACCGCCCACCGGACCACCGCCGTCGGCATCACTGCCCTCGGCGACGGCGGGCATGCCGTGGAACTCGCGAACGGCCGGACGCTTCACGCCGACATCCTCGTGACTGCCCTGGGCCACACCGACTCCCTGCCGGACGCGGCCTCCGCAGGCCACGCGGACTTCGCCGCCCGGCACGGCGGCTACCACGCGGCACCCAGCTACACCACCGACGTCGACTACTCCCCCATCGCCCCGGGCCAGGACGTCATCGTCTCCGGCATGGGCCTGGCCTTCGTGGACCTGCTGGTCCTCCTGATGGAGGGCCGCGGCGGGCGGTATGAAGAGACGTCCGACGGCGGGCTCCGCTACCTTCCGTCGGGCCGGGAACCGCGGCTGTGGGCCGGGTCGCGGCGGGGTGTGCCGTTCCACTCCAAGATCTCGGCTTCCCTGCGCGGGCAGGCACCCGGGCCGCTGCGGTTCTTCACCCCGGCGGCCGTCGAAGCCCTGCTGCAGCGTCACGGCGAACTGGACTTCCAGCAGCACCTCTGGCCGCTGGTTGCCAAGGAGGCCGGATACTACTACTACCGCGAACTCCTTACCGGCAGCCCCGAGCGGGCCGCCATGGACTGGGACTCCTTTGCCTCCCGGTACGCGGGACTGGACTGGTACAGCCCAGGGTGCGCAGAGCTTGTTGCCGCCGCCGTTCCCGATACCGCCCTGCACCTGGACCTGGAAAGGTTGGACCGCCCGTTCGACGGCCGCCGCTTTTCCGGTCACCAGGACGTGCAGGACGCCGTCGCCGGCCACATCGAGCACGACCTCGCCCTGCGGGACAGCCCGGACCACCCGGAGACGCTCGCCCTGTTCCTGGCCCTGCTGCATGTGTACATGGAGGTGGGCCGCGTGGTCCCGGCCGAGCGGCTGAACTCCCGGTCACAGCAGACCGTGCATGGCTGGTGGCATGGCTTCTTCAGCTTCGTCGACTCCGGACCGCCGCCCCACCGCCTCCGCCAGATGCTCGCCCTGCACCGGGCCGGCCTGCTGCAGTTCCTGGGCCCTGGCCTGGAGGTCAATACCGACGAAGCCACGGGCACCTTCCGGGCTGCCTCCCCGCAGTCCGGGTTTGAAGTGGCCGCGACGGCTTTCATCGAGGCACGGTTGCCGGCCACGTCCGTGGGACGCTCGCTCAATCCGGTACTCACCTCCCTGCATGCCAGCGGGATCGCGTCTGAGCAGCAGCTGCTGACGGGCGACGGCATCCACTCCACCGGCAAGCTCCTTGTCACCGCCGAACACCGGCTTATCGACGCGCAAGGCAAGCCGCAGGACCGGGTCTTCGGGATTGGACCGGGGACCTCAGGCTGGGGCGCCGGGGCGTTCGCCCGGCCCAACACCAACGCTGCCCCGTTCCGGGAAAACGACGCCCTCGCCCGCACCATCCTTGGCGTTGCCCGTGACATCGCCGCCCTGCCCTCCGCCACAATATCTCCAGAACCAGCCGCCGTCGGAAAGAACTAGGCACATGACCGCAGAACCCGATCTTCGACCCAGGCCCCTTGACCCCGCCGCACTATCGGTCCTCAACCTGCCCATGCACGATCCCGGGGTCCGGCCGCTGCTGGACGAACTCGCCGTCGAATACGACACCCGCTACGGCGACCTGTTCGGCCGCGGGGCTGCGGCGGAAGAGCTGAACCGGTACCCGGCCGCCGAATTCGAAGGGCCCGGCGGCGCGTTGCTGGTCATCCAGGAAGACGGGGAATCGATCGCCGGCGGCGCGTTCCGGAGGTATGACGAGAGCACGGCGGAACTGAAGCGGATCTGGACCGCCTCGGCCCACCGCCGTCGTGGGCTGGCCCGGCTGGTCCTCGCCGAACTGGAAGCGCTGGCGGTGGCCCGCGGCTATTCCAGCCTTTACCTCACCACCGGTCCCCGGCAGCCCGAAGCCAAGCACCTCTACCTCAGCGCCGGCTACCAGCCCCAGTTCGACGTCGACGCCGACCCGGAAACCATCGGGCCGCTGGCCTTTACCAAAGACCTGGCGGCGCTTCCCCGGCACTGACGGCCGGGCACCGTTGCGCCGGCGATGCCCACGGCTAAGCTGGCGCCATGGCCAAAACCACAGCAGAGAAGCTTGCCACCATCCAGAAGGGCTACACGCTGGAGGGTGCCACCATCGAACTGGGGGCCGCCATCGTCGACGGCGAACTCCACAAGGACGCGCCGGTGCGGCTGCCGCTGGCCATGATGAACCGGCACGGCCTCGTGGCCGGCGCTACCGGCACGGGCAAGACCGTCACGCTGCACATGATGGCCGAACAGCTCTCCACGGCCGGGGTCCCGGTGTTCCTCGCGGATATCAAGGGCGACCTCTCCGGGCTGGCGACGGCCGCCGCCGGCAGCGAGAAGCTCGCCGCCCGCACGGCGAGCATCGGACAACCCTGGCAGGGGCGTTCGTTCCCCGTTGAATTCCTGGCACTGGGCGGCGAGGGAAATGGCGTGCCCGTCCGCGCCACGGTGACCTCGTTCGGGCCCATCCTGCTGTCCCGGATCATGGAGCTGAACGGCACCCAGGAATCCAGCCTCCAGCTCGTGTTCTACTTCGCGGACAAAAACGGGCTTGAGCTGATCGACCTCAAGGACCTGCGGGCCGTCATCACGTTCCTCACCTCCGCCGAAGGCAAGGACCAGCTGGAGGAACTCGGCGGTCTCTCCAAGGCCACAGCCGGGGTGATCCTGCGCGAGCTGGTGAACCTGGAGGCACAGGGGCTCGAGAAGTTCTTCGGCGAACCCGAGTTTGATACCGCGGAGCTGCTCCGCACCGCCGCGGACGGCCGCGGCGTCGTCACCTGCCTGGAGCTGCCCGCCCTGCAAACCAAGCCCCTGCTGTTCTCGACGTTCCTAATGTGGCTCCTGGCCGACCTGTTCGAGGACCTCCCCGAAGCCGGCGACCTGGACAAACCCAAACTGGTGTTCTTCCTGGATGAGGCCCACCTGCTCTTCAACGGCGCGTCCAAGGCGTTCCTGGAAGCGATCACCACCACCGTCCGGCTGATCCGGTCCAAGGGCGTGGGGATCTTCTTCGTCACCCAGACCCCCAAGGACGTTCCCGCCGCTGTGCTCGGCCAGCTCGCCAACCGGGTCCAGCACGCCCTGCGCGCCTTCACCCCGGAGGACGCCAAGGCACTCAAGGCCACGGTGTCCACCTTCCCGGTCAGCGACTACGACCTTGAGGAAACCCTGACCTCCGCGGGAATCGGCGAGGCCGTCATCACCGTCATGAACGACCGGGGCGCCCCCACCCCCGTGGCACATACCCGGCTCCGCGCACCGGAGTCCGTCATGGGACCCAGCAACGAGGCCCTGGTCCGGAACACAGTGGCTGCGTCTGCGCTGCTTCCCAAGTACGGGACTGCCGTGGACAGCCACTCAGCCTACGAGAGGCTCACCGGCAAGGCGGCGGCTGCACCCACCGGCCCGGCCGTATCGCGGGAGCCGGCTGCCGGTGGTGGCCATGACGACATCGACGCCGAGGCCCGCCGGATCGAGGAGGAAATCCTTGGCAGGCCCAGCACCCGGCAAGCTCCTTCACGTGACACGGCACGGGATGACACCGCGCCGGCTCCCCGCACCCGACAGCCGGCACCCCCGCAGGGTGGCGGCATGATGGACGACCTGGGTTCGGTGCTTGGCGGGGCCCTTGGCGGCGGGCTGAAAAGCATGGCCCGGTCGGTCGGCACGCAGCTGGGCCGGGAGCTGCTGCGCGGGGTATTCGGCACGTCATCCCGGCGCCGCCGCCGCTGACTTCCGCGGGCCCGGAGGCGCCCTTAGCCGCTGTACCGGCGGCCGCCGTCGTGCTTGTTTGCTGTGTTTGCGGCCGTATTAGGGGAGACGCCAACTTTAGAGTGCCAGCGCACTGACGTTACTGTAAGGAACGTGCAGATGAGTCAAGCGTTGGTGAGGATAGCGGCCGGGTGGCTGCTGGGCCTCATGCTTGCCGTGGCCGCAGCCGTCGTCGCCATCAATCTGGTGAACAACACGGTGGCCAGCCCGCAGCAGCCGGTGCGCGAATATCTGGACGCGTTGCAGGAGGGTGACGGAGGCAAGGCGCTGGGGCTCCTGCGCGCCACCGTCCCGCCGAGCAACGCCGCCATGCTGGACGGGACAGGGCTGCAGACAGCCGCGTCCCGGTTGACGAATGTGGAGATCGGCGACCCCGAGGAGCGTCCCGGCGACCAGGTCATGGTGCCGATGGAATACACGATCGACGGCAGCCGGCTCAGCACCCAGTTCCTGCTGGAGAAGACCGGCACGGAATGGATCTTCTTTAGTACGTGGGCGTTTGTTCCCACCCGGCTCCCCACGCTGGACATCACCGTGGTCAACGGCAGCCAGGCCAACGTCAACGGGGTGCCGGTCAACATGCCCAACGGGCGGAACTCGTTCGCCGTGTTCTACCCGGGCGAGTACGAGGCAGCCCTGGATGGCCAGTACTTCTCCGCCCCGGCCACCCGCGCCACCGTCACAGCCCGGGACGCCCCCGTGGCGCCGCTGAACCTGCTGACCCAGGCCACAAGCAAGCTGAAGGAGGACGTGGCGGGCAAGGTCAAGGAGTTCCTGGATACCTGCGCCGCGGAAGCCCAGAAGGAACAGCGGCTCCAGCCTGACTGCCCGTTCTACTACGCCAGCAACAACAGGGTGCAGGACGGCAGCATCAAGTGGACCGTCACGGAGTACCCCAACGTGTCCATCGAGCCCTTTGACGGCCGCTGGGTGGTGGCGCCCCTGGACGGCAAGGCAAAGGTGCAGGCCCTTCAACAGAACCTCTTCACCGGCGTCTGGTATCCGCTGGAGGAAGAGGTGGACTTCAGCTTCACCACCCGCCTGGACGTCTCCGGTGACACGGTCAAAGTCACCCCCATGCTGACGTTCTAGGCCGGCCTTCCACGCTGGCCCAGTTTTTGCGGCTTTTCCTCGGACTTGCCTGCCGCTTAGGGCACATGCCCCCTAATAACTGGGCCGGTTTGGCTGCGGCCATCGCAAGGAGCCACGTGCCAGCACCTCCTGGACCTGCGCCAAGACGGATTCCGGTGCATAAACTACGTCATCATAGAAAAACCGGAGCACAGGCAGGCCCTGCAGAATCGCGGAGTTGTCCCTTCGACGGTCCTTTTTGAACTGCCGTGTTTCCAAGTGGAAGGCAATGCCATCAATTTCCACAATGAGGAAGCCCTCCAAGAGGAAGTCAACGCGCCCCACGCCGTCAATCCAGACTTGGGTTTCGGTTTGTATGCCGGCTGCCCTGAACATCACGCGGGCCAGGGTCTCAAGAAGGGAGTCCGCGCCGCATTCAACCTGAGACAGCACGTTGCGTGCCGTACCGCAGCGCCTGCCGTCCAAGTGACGGTAGAGATAGGCGAGGTCGATGTCACCGCGGTTGTAAGCACACTCCACCATCACCAGTGACTCAAGTTCCGGCAGGCAGAGCAGGGCATGAAGCAAGACATCCAGAAGCGCCGCCAGCGTTCTATAGCGGGGCTCCTGGGTAAGGGGAAGCCGGTGACTTACACACCCGGCGGCATGCCGGCCGTTGCTCTGCCAATAGTGGGGCCGCGCTGACGGTTGGAGCTGCCAAAGCCCGTACATCGGGGCGGCAGACACACAAGTCAGCAATCCGCGCGCACGCCCGGCCGCCACCAGGTCGGTATCGGCGTCAGCCAGAGCCAGCAACCCCCTGTCCAGCTTCAATATCTGGCCATCCCGCACGGCCCGGCGCAGGCCGACATCCGTGGCACCCGCGGCCGACACATCGCGTCTTAGCAGCACTCCGCCAGCTGTTCGGAGGATTTCTGTGGGGTCCATCAGGCCACAATGTCGGCTGTCCCGCGCTGAGGGGAGGTAAAAGCGGGGCTATGTGGACATGTGGCCTCCCAGTCTGGCCCAGCTTTAGTCTGCCTGATGCAACGGAAATGGCCCGGCTTCCACCCCTAAGGGTCAAAAACCGGGCCATTTTGGCGGACCGGCGGTCAGTCCATGCCGCGGAGGTCCAGGACGAGCTCGGTGTCGCCGTCGCCCTGCAGCACCACAGGGATGCCCCAGTCCTGCTGGTACAGGTGGCAGGCGGCATGGTCCGGGATCTCGCCGTCCTCGGTCTCCGGCCCGTCACACGCAGCTGCGCGGGCGGTGATGTGCAGGACGCCCTCCGGAATCTCGGAGGACAGCTCAACAGTCCGGAGCAGGCCCACGGAGGTTCCGCCGCCGGACACCAGCAGCTCAGGGGGAGTGGAGGAAACCTTCAGCTGCGTGGGGTCACCCCAGCGGTCATCAAGCTTCTGCCCGGTGGGGGCGGTGAAACGGACGGTCAGCTCCAGCGGGCCGGGAGCCACGGGGCTCTTGGGCCTGTGGGTCTGCGACGCACCCTCGTCCACCTGCTGCGCTTCCTTGGGGATGGGCACGTACACCAGTTGGTGCTGGTTCGCCTCAACCACCACCAGCAGCGGTTCAGAACCGGCCGAGTGCGTGTGGTCCACAATGACGTCGGACGGCTCGAGCAGGCCGCGGGCCAACGTTGACACGGTTCCGGCGGCCGGATCGTAACGGCGGACAGCACCGTTATAGGTGTCCGCGATGGCCACGGAGCCGTCGGGGAGGACCGTGACACCCAGCGGGTGCTGCAGGCGCGCCTCGGCCGCGGCGCCGTCCCGGAAGCCGAAGTCGAACAGGCCCTTGCCCACCGCGGTCTCCACGGTAACGGTGCCGGCGTCGTCAATCACCAGCTTGCGGAGTGCGGAGGTCTCGGAATCAGCCACCCAGATGTTGCCGTCGGCGTCCTCGGCCACACCGGAGGGCTGGGCAAACCAGGACTCGTGGGCAGCCCCGTCCAGCAGACCCTCCAGCCCGTTGCCCGCAATGATGTCCACTTCCCCGCCGACGGGGTCGAAGCTGAAGATCTGGTGCGTGCCGGCCATGGCGATCACCACGGCGTTCAGCTTCCGCGACCACACCAGGTCCCACGGTGAGCTCAGCGAGACCTCAAGCGGGTGCTCACTCAGCTTGCCCGTGAACCCGGCGGCGTCCTCATCCACCCGAGCCGGACCCGTTTCCAGCAGCCTCTGGATCCCGTTGCCGGCCAGCGTGGAGGCCTTGCCGTCCGTGAGGGACAGTCCGCGCAGGCGGTGGTTGACGGAGTCGGCAATCACGACGTCGTAGCCAACCTTGGCTGCCACGTCTTCCGGCAGCAGGACCAGGCCCTGGGGTTCGTTGAACTGGGCGGTGGCCGTGTCACCGGCGGCGGGACCGTCGGCGTAGCCCTTGGTGCCCGAGCCAAAGGTGAAAAGGACCGTCTGGAAGTCGGTGTCCAGTTCCACCAGGCGGTGGTGGCCGGTGTCGGTGACCAGCCAGGAACCGGCAATTGCGGCACCTGCGTCAGTGCCGGCGTCGGACGCTGCTCCAGCAACTGAACCACGGCCGGCGGGCAGGAAGAGCGCCTTGCCCGGGAAGCGCAGCGTGCCGGAGGTCGGCTCGGGGGCGACGTAGGGGCCGGAGCCGCGGTGCAGGGTGCCCTTGGCCTCGTGTTCGGCGATGAGCTCCGGGATCAGGACCGCGAGGCCGTCCGCGTGACCCTCGCCGGACAGGTGCGCCACGATGTAGCCCTCGGGGTCGATGACCACCAGGGTGGGCCAGGCGCGGGCGGTGTACGCCTTCCACGTGTCCAGCTCGGGGTCGTCAAGGACCGGGTGGTGGATCTCGTAGCGCTCCACGGCCGCGGCGAGGGCCACGGGGTCCGCCTCATGCTCAAACTTCGGCGAATGGACACCCACGGTGACCAGGACGTCCGAGTACTGCTCCTCCAGCGGACGCAGCTCATCCAGGACGTGCAGGCAGTTGATGCAGCAGAACGTCCAGAAGTCCAGCAGCACGATCTTGCCGCGCAGGGCTTCGAGGTCCAGCGACTTGCCGCCGGTGTTCAACCAGTTGCGGCCCACAAGTTCCGAGGCCCGGACCCGGGCATGGTTGCGTACGGTTTCGCTCATCAGCGTCCTTCCAGCTTGTTGCGTTCAGCCAGCTTGGCGTCGCGTTCGGCCAATTTGGCAAACATATCGTTGTAAGCGGTGAGATCGGCGTCGTTATTCCTGTCGGCGGCGCGGTCCACCCGCTTGGTCTCCCGCGCATCGGACCGGGACCAGAGGATGGCGACGCCGATTGCCACCAGGAGCGTGGGCACCTCACCGATGCCCCAGGCCACTGCCCCGCCCTTCTGCTGGTCGGCCAGCGCGGAGTCGCCCCACGCGCGGCCCAGGTTGCCGAAGTAGTCCGCGGCCAGCAGGTTGTCGCCGCCCATGATGGCGACGCCGAAGAAGGCGTGGAAGCCCATGGTGGCCAGCAGCAGGAGCAACCGCAGCGGGTAGGGGGCGCGCCGCGGCAGCGGGTCGATGCCGATCATGCCCAGCACGAAGATGTACCCGGTCAGCAGGAAGTGCAGGATCATCAGCTCGTGGCCCACATGCTCGCGCATCGCAAACCCGAACAGGTCCGAGTAGTAGAACAGGACGATCGAGCCGGCGAAGTTGGCGGCGGCGAACAGCGGGTGGGTGACCACCTGCGAGAACTTCGAGTGGACAAACACAAGGACCCACTCGCGGGCGCCGCGTGAGCCGTCGCCGCGGGGCTGCAGGGCGCGCAGGGCCAGCGTGACCGGGGCGCCCAGCACCAGGAAGATCGGCGCCACCATGGTCAGCGCCATGTGGTCCACCATGTGCGCGGAGAACAGGACGCGGCCGTAGACCGACGGCGGCCCGGACGTGATGTAGGTCAGCACCAGCAGGCCGATCACCCAGTTCACTGTCCGGAACCACTGCCATTTGTCGCCGCGGCGGCGGACCTTGGCCACGCCCAGGACGTATGCCACGAGGCCGAACAGTGCCGCTGCAATCCAGAGCCAGTCCAGCCGCCACTCGGTCAGCCAGCGTGCCGGGGTCAGTTCCGGGGGAAGTTCGTAGCCGGTAAGGATGAACGCGGGCGAAGCGTCCGGGGCGTACGTGGTGGGTTCCGGCGGGGCCGAACGGCCCAGCGCTACGGCGACACCCGATGTTCCACCCATTACCAGCAGTTCCACGAGGACCAGCTGCCAGAGGACCCGTCGGGAGGACATGGTGGAGCCTTTGCGTCCCAGCTGCGGGATGACCCACTGGCGGTGCATAAAGCCAATACCGCCAAGGACCAGGGTAGCGGCACTCTTGGCGAGGATCAGCTGGCCGTAGGCGGATCCGAAGAGGTCGGCCCAGCTGGTAACGCGAATGCTCGCGTTGATGACGCCGGAGGCGAACACCAGCACAAAGGCGAACCCGGCGAGGCTCGAGAACCTTCTGAGCGTGGCCTCGGTGATGTCTCCTGCGGCGCCGGCTTTGGCACCGGTCAGGATCCCGGAGAGCAGGGCGAGCAGGATGATACCGCCCACCCACATGCTGACGCCCACCAAGTGCAGGCCAAGGGAGTTGATGGCGCCCTCGTGGTCCGAGGAGCTGGAAGAGTGTCCGATCAGCGCTGTCGGGACCAGTCCAATGAACGCCAGGACCAAGGTGAGCGCCAGGCCGCCGAGGGACCGGACGCCGAACAGCGCCGTTGTCACAACCGCGGCGATGATGGTGACCGCCAGCCAGGCCCGGCCCGTTTCGATATCTGTCATGAAGTAGACCAGCGCCTGGGTGAATTCCGCGTCCCCGGAAACGGGCTGCCCGGCCACGTCAGCGTAGGTGAGCACCAGGACGGCGATAGCCGAGAGGGTCCACACGGCACCCGCGGCCGCCGCCACGGCCATCGCCCGGTTGAAGGCTGGGTGTTCCGGTGCCTCACCGTCGGAGTCCCTGCTTCTCGCGCGGGACGCCAGGCTCTTGGGCAGGATTCCGACGGCGAAGATCAGGCCCCCGATGACAGTCGCCACAGAGGCGTTGTGGATGGCCTTGCTCACCGGCAGGCCCCAGCGCACCAGGGCGCCGGGATCGGACACCTCACGCGCCGCTGCCGCGCCGGAGAAGACTAGCGCGGCTGCAAGGCTGAGGAAGAGCGCGGCGAGCCCTGCCAGCTGCCAGCCGGTGGGGATGCCCAGGGCGCCGCTGTCCTTGCCCGGCGCTCCCTTGGCGGGGGCGGACTGGGAAGGGGTGGAACGTGGTGTTGCGGCAGAAGACACCATTCCATTGTCCGCTACGCCCGGCCGGGCGGCGAATCGGAGGGGCTTAAAGCAGGAGGGCGGCGACCACGTGGTCACCGCCCTCCTGTGTCCGGCTGTACACCGGCAACGAAGAAGCTTACTTCTTGTTGGAAACCGCAGCCTTGAGCTTGGAGCCGGCGGTCAGCTTGACGCTGTGGCCTGCTGCGATCTGGATGGTCTCACCCGTCTGCGGGTTGCGGCCGGTGCGTGCTGCACGGTCAGTGCGCTCGACGGCGAGCCAGCCCGGGATGGTGATCTTCTCGCCCGCGGCGACAGAAGTCTCGAAAACCTCGAACAGTGCGTCGAGGACGGAGTTGACGGCTGCCTGGCTGGTGCCGGCCTTGCCCGCTACCTCTGCAACAAGTTCACTACGGTTCTTAGCCATTTATGTCCTCCTGGACGGTCATCATTCTGGAGCCTGTACGCGGCATGCGCACAAGCCACTGTTCGAAAACTTACCAGCTTGGGCCGTCCCGGTCCGCAAATTCCGCGTGTTTCCGCGACTTTTTGAGGTTAATCACCGGATATTTAGGGGTTTTCCGGCCCTCCGCGCCCCTCTGCGGGTCCGCCGCCGGTCCCTCCATCGCTTCCTGAGCCTTTCCCTCGCGCCCGCTCATTTCCTGCGGCTTTTCCGGGGGCGTTTGTGGTTGTTGGGTGTTAAATGCGGGAGGCCCCAACCAGTGGTGGTTGGGGCCTCGACCTGATGTTTTGTCCGGCGGTGTCCTACTCTCCCACACCCTCCAGGGTGCAGTACCATCGGCGCTGTGGGTCTTAGCTTCCGGGTTCGGAATGGGACCGGGCGTTTCCCCCACGCTATGACCGCCGTAACCCTTTACCCGAAC
>NZ_BAAHNO010000015.1:0-43422 GCF_054656615.1 Arthrobacter sp. AD-310
CGGTGCGGAGGCGCTCCTGCAGGCCCCCTGGCCGGCGGACGGCCGGCCGGGACGCGGGACCGACGGGATCGAGCGGCTGGCCTCGCTGGCGTCCCAGCCGCGACGGCTGGGACTCCTGCTGGTCCGGCGCGGCGGCTACGCCGTCGGCATCGCCAGCGAAGGGACCCTGCTGGCATCCAAAGCAGGGACGAAGTACGTGCAATCCCGGACCGCGGCGGGCGGCCAGTCGCAGCAGCGGTTCGCGCGCCGGCGCTCCAACCAGGCCGACGCGCTGGTGGACGCCGTCGCGGCGCAGGCCGCCCTCGTTTTCGCTGCCGAGCCATTTGAGTACATTGTCCCGGGCGGTGACCGTGCCATGGCCGACCTGGTCCTCGGTCATCCATCGCTCAAGAACTATGCCCGGCTGCCCCGGCTGGCGTACCTCGATGTTCCCGAGCCCCGGGCTGCGGTGCTGAAAAAGGCGGCGGCCGATGCCTGTTCGGTGCGCGTGCAGGTGACGGACGCACCCGGTGGTTAGGCATGTCGGAACCGGCTTTCGGCCAGCCCGGCCACGGGCTCCGTCAGCAGCCGGCCAGGGCGCGCCGCGGCGGGTCCTGCCGGTAGTGGTACCGTGCGGTTTCCTGGAACCCCGCTGCGGAGTACAGCGCCTGCGCTGCATCGTTCGCGGCAGTGACCAGCAGCCAGTAGCCATCCAGGTCCCGCGCGGCTCCCTCGGAAAGCAAGGCACGCAGGACGGCTGTGCCATATCCCTGGCGGCGGCTGTCCTTGTGGGTGGCCATGCAGTAGATGCCGCCCCGGCGCCCTGGTCCATTCGGAAGTGCCAAACGTCCCACGGCCGCGGGCCGGCCGTCATCGTCCCGCACCAGGGCGTAGACAGCCAGGCAGCCGGTCAGGATGTCCCGCGCGGTGGCGAGGGCGTCGTCACCGCCGCGGCCGTCGATGTCCCACCACAGGTGCAGCCACTCGTCCGATGGTTCGCCGGAGAGTTCGACCGTGCGGCCGTTATCCGCGGTGCCGGCTTCTTCCGGGGCACCCGGCCATGGACCACGCGTCATGACCAGGGTTTCGGACTGCCGGGTGAAGCCCAGGCCGTCAAGGAACGTCGTCAGGGATGCCATCCGGCCGTCCTCCAGAACCTGGAAGATCACCGGAAGCCGGCGGCTGCGGTACCAGGAGCGGGCGCCGCGGAGCATCGCCGGAAAGCCGGCGGCGCCTTCGTCGGAATCCTGCCGTGGCCAGATGGAGTTGGCGCGCTGCGTCACTCCCCCGGCGGCACGGAGAACCCACCCGTCCGCTTCATGCCGTTCCGACGCTGGCCAGGCGGCATCCATGGCGCTCTCAAGGTCTGACAGGTCTGCGTGCAGGGGCCTGGCAGGGGCCATGGATCCTCCTCGGTTAACGGCAGGAGGCTTCCCGGCCTGGCCGGGAAGCCTCCTGCCAATCGTGCTGTTGCCTACTTGGCAACCGCCTCGGCTTTCTTCGCCTCTACGGGTTTCGTGGCTTCCGGTTTGAAGTCCACGCCGGCTTCCTTGCGCTGCTGCGGCGTGATCGGGGCCGGTGCGTCGGTCAGCGGATCGTGGCCGCCGCCGGACTTCGGGAAGGCGATGACGTCGCGGATGGACTCAACGCCGGCCAGCAGGGACACCACGCGGTCCCAGCCGAACGCGATGCCGCCGTGCGGAGGCGCGCCGTACTTGAAGCCCTCGAGCAGGAAGCCGAACTTGGTCTGGGCGTCCTCCTTGTCCAGGCCCATCAGTTCGAAGACGCGCTCCTGGACGTCGCGCTGGTGGATACGGATGGAGCCGCCGCCGATTTCGTTGCCGTTGCAGACGATGTCGTAGGCGTAGGACAGTGCGGACTCCGGGTCCTTGTCGAACGTGTCCAGGAACTCGGGCTTGGGCGAGGTGAACGCGTGGTGCACGGCCGTCCACTGGCCGGCGCCGACAGCGACGTCGCCGGAAGCGACGGCTGCAGCAGCCGGTTCGAACATGGGTGCGTCGACAACCCAGCAGAACGCCCAGTCGTTGGGGTCGATCAGTCCGGTACGGTGGCCGATTTCCACGCGGGCGGCGCCCAGCAGCGCCCGGGACGGCGTCTTCTCGCCGGCGGCGAAGAAGATGCAGTCGCCCGGCTTGGCTCCGACGGCGTCGGCGAGCCCGGCGCGCTCGGTGTCGGTGAGGTTCTTGGCCACGGGGCCGGCCAGTTCGCCGTCCTCCTTGTAGAGGACGTAGGCCAGGCCCTTGGCGCCGCGCTGCTTGGCCCACTCCTGCCAGGCGTCAAGGGCGCGGCGGGCCTGGGAGGCGCCGCCGGGCATGACCACGGCTCCCACGTAGGGGGCCTTGAACACACCAAAGTTGGTGTCCTTGAAGAATTCCGTGAGCTCGGTCAGTTCCTGGCCGAACCGCAGGTCGGGCTTGTCCGAACCGTAGCGTGCCATGGCGTCGGCGTAGGTGATCCGTTGGATGGGGGTGGGGATTTCGACGTCGATGAGCCGCCACACCGCCTGGACGATGTTTTCGCCCAGGGTGATGATGTCGTCCTGGTCCACGAAGCTGGCCTCGATATCCAGCTGCGTGAACTCCGGCTGGCGGTCCGCGCGGAAATCCTCATCACGGTAGCAGCGTGCGATCTGGTAGTACTTCTCGAAGCCGCCCACCTGCAGCAGCTGCTTGAAAAGCTGCGGGGACTGCGGAAGTGCGTACCAGGAACCCGGAGCAAGACGCGCCGGAACCAGGAAGTCCCGGGCGCCTTCCGGCGTCGAACGCGTCAGTGTGGGGGTTTCCACCTCGACGAAGCCGTCCTTGTGGAGGAGTTCGCGGGCAACACGGTTGGCCTCGGAGCGCAGCCGCAGGTTGCGGCTGGGGCCGGGGCGGCGGAGGTCCAGGTAGCGGTGCTTCAGGCGCGCTTCCTCACCGACTTCAACGTGCTCGTCAATCTGGAAAGGCAGCGGCTCGGAGGTGTTGAGGATGGTGACGTCCTCGGCGATGACCTCGATGTCTCCGGTTGCCAGCGCGGGATTCTCGTTGCCTTCCGGGCGCTTGGAGACCGTGCCGGTGACCTGGAGGACGTACTCGTTGCGCAGGCCGTGGAAGACCTCTTCCTCACGGACCACAACCTGGGCCACGCCGGAGGCATCGCGCAGGTCCACGAATGCCACACCACCGTGATCACGGCGGCGGCCCACCCAGCCGGCCAGGGTTACGGTTTGTCCAATGTGCTCGGAACGAAGGGATCCGAGGTCATGTGTGCGCAGCACAGCACACCTTTCTTGAGAAGACAGCGGGAAAACAGCTGGAAATGCCAATGGATCGTTGCAGCAACGGTCCTGTCCGAGTTTACCCGCTGCACAGGAACCGCCGCCCCACACCGGATCCGGCGCCTGGCCGGGGAGCGGTCAGACGGCCGCCGCGGCCTCTTGTGTGGTGGCCACCTGGACGGAAAGATCCGCAGCCGGCGGAGTCCACGTCTCCGGGGCGGCGAGCACCTGCTCCCCCGAGCGGATGTCCTTGACCTGGTGCGTGCCGTCGTCGTCGGTGAACCAGACGAAGGGGATGCCGCGGCGGTCCGCGAACTTGATCTGCTTCCCGAACTTCTCCGCCTTCGCCGCCACCTCGGTGGGAATGCCGCGGCTGCGCAGCTGGGCCGCGACGTCCTGCGCGGCCCCCCAGCTGTCGTCGTGCGTCAGCGCCACCAGCACGGCAGTGGGGACGGAGCGGGACGCTTTGGCGAGGTCCTGGCTGAGGATGCGTGACACGAGCCGGGTCACGCCAATGGACAGGCCGACGCCGGGGAACTTGCGGTTGCCCTTGGATGCCAGGGCGTCGTACCGGCCGCCGGAGCAAATGGAGCCCAGCTGCTCGTGCCCCACGAGGACCGTTTCCACGACAGTGCCGGTGTAGTAGTCCAGCCCGCGCGCGATGCTGAGGTCGGCCAGCACCTTGCCCGGCGCGCGCTGCACGGCTGCTTCGATGACCTGCTCGAGCTCGGACAATCCCTCGTCCAGCAGCTCGTTGCTGACACCGAGTGCGCGAACCTGGTCGACGAAGGACGTGTCCTCGGTCCGGATCGCTGCCAGCTGCAAAGCCTTCTGCGCCTGTTCGTCCGTTGCGCCCAGCTCGGATTTGAGGAGTTCAGCCACCTTTTCCGCGCCGATCTTCTCGAGCTTGTCGATGCTGCGCAGCACGCCCGCGGTGTCGTCAAGGCCTATGCCGCGGTAGAAGCCCTCCGCCAGCTTGCGGTTGTTCACCCGGAGCCTGAAATCCGGGATGGGCAGCGCGCTGAGGGCCTCGGCGATGACCAGTGCGATCTCGACGTCGTAGCGGAAGGGCAGCTCGCCGTCGCCCACGACGTCGATGTCCGCCTGGGTGAATTCGCGTGCCCGGCCCTCCTGCGGGCGCTCGCCCCGCCACACTTTCTGGATCTGGTAGCGCCGGAAGGGAAACGCCAGGTAGCCGGCGTTTTCGACCACGTACCGGGCGAAGGGGACCGTCAGGTCAAAATGCAGGGCGAGGGCGTGGGGATCGGCCTTGCCCCCCTTGACAGGGTTGTCGCTCTCATCCTCCTGGAGGCGGCTGAGGCCGTAAACCTCCTTGTCGATCTCACCCTTGCGCAGCAGCTGGCCCACGGTCTCCACTGCCCGGGTTTCAATGGACGCGAAGCCATGGAGTTCGAAGACCCGGCGCAGGGTGTCCAGGACATGGAGTTCCACCAGCCGCTCCTCGGGAAGCCACTCGGGGAATCCGGACAGGGAGGCGGTGCGTGCCATGGAAAGTTCTCCTCTTAATGCGCCGGTAACCGGCCGCGTCGCGCCATTGGGGGCGTCATCCGGCGGCAGTCCAGCCAGTCATGCATAAACTATGTGCGGCAGTCAGTTTATGCGTCATCGGTGTGCATCTCTAATGCGCGGCAGCGGCAGGGCTCGGCGGTCAGAAAACCGCCCTGCGGGCCGGGATGCCCGAGGCGGCAGCCCGGCAACATGGGCGCAGCAGCCCGACAATAAGGAGGACCCCTTGGCGGCCAGTTCACGCAGCACCCGCGAAGCCAAACGGCGCATCCAGCAGATGGAGGCCAAACGCGAGCTGCGCCGGGACCAGGAAAGCCGGCGCAAGCGCGACAACCTCGTGGCCGCCGGCGCCGGGACCGCCGCCGTGGTGCTCGCCGTCGTACTCCAGCTCACCGCTTTTGCCGGCAACCCGACCGAGGATGAATTCGCGGCGGCCGAAGCAGGGCTGACCAGCCCCTCAGCTTCAGCAGACCCCTCCGCGAATCCCACGCCGCAGGCCACGAACGGCCCCAACATCCCGGCCGCGGATACCGCGGCGGGCAAGACCTTCACAGGCGAACTCGTCCTGAACGGCAGCCCGCTGGGCGTGGAGCTCGACGGAACCGCCGCACCGCAGGCGGCCGCCGTGTTCAAGTCGCTCAGCGATGAAGGCTTCTACAGCGGCAAGACATGCCACCGCCTGACGACGTCCGACGCTTTCGGAGTCCTGCAATGCGGCTCCCCCACCGGCGACGGGCAGGGCGACCCCAACTACACCTGGGGGCCGCTGGAAAACACCCCGGCAGACAACATGTATCCGGCCGGCACCATCGCCGTTGCCCGCACGGGAAACAACGCCTACGGCAACGGCACACAGTTCTTCATCGTGTACAAGGACACGGCCATCCCGGCCGACACGGCCGGCGGCTACACAGTGGTGGGCAAGGTGACTTCGGGCCTGGACGTGGTGTCCAATATCGCCGCTGCCGGGATCACGCCCGGAAGCAGCGACACAGACGGCGCGCCCGTGCAACCAGTCACGATAGACTCGTTTTCTCTGAAGTAGGACGCCCGGCCAGCGCGGCCGCGGTGCAGAACGTGAGCAGTTCCCTCCAAGCGAAAGACTTTTAGCGGTGACAGACAGTCAGAAATCCGACGAAACAGCAGCAGACCTGACCGGCGCGGCGGCCCCCGCCCCGGAGGAAGCAGGAACTGAAGCCTCGGGTGCCCCGGCGACGGGGACACAGGCAGCGCCGACGCCCGGACCCCGGCCTTCCGCTCCGTCCCCGGCCGCGTTCGCTTCGCGCCCCAAGCCGGCGGCTGCAGCCCCGGCAGCTGCCCCGGTCCAGGCACCGCCGGCCACGTCCCTGGCTGAGGCCTCCAAGTGGGGCCGGGTGGAAGGCGACGGGCACGTCTTCCTGACGATCGACGGCGGCGAACACCCGGTCGGCCAGTACCCCGGCGTGAGCGACGACGAGGCGCTTGCCTACTTCGCGCGGAAATACGACGACGTCGTGGCGCAGATCGTGCTGCTCGAACAGCGCGTCGGCTCCAAGGCGCCCAGCACCGACATGCAGAAGACCGTGACGCATCTGCGCGAGCAGCTTGCCGAGCGGAACATGGTGGGCGACCTGCGCGCCGCGGAGGAGCGGCTGGACAAGCTCACGACGCAGATCGCCGAACTCGAAAAGGCGGAGAAGGCCGAGCATGAAGCCGTCCGCGCCGCCGAACTCGCTGCCCGGGAAGCCATTGTTGCCGAAGCCGAGCAGATCTCGGGCCAGGACCCGGCCCAGACGCAGTGGAAGACCTCCAGCGCCAGGATGAACGAGCTCTTCGAGAACTGGAAGGCTGCTCAGAAGAGCGGCGTCCGGCTGGGCCGCAGCAACGAAGACGCGCTCTGGAAGCGGTTCCGGGCCGCCCGCACCGTGTTCGACCGCCACCGCCGGGCCTACTTCTCCCAGCTGGACAGCAACAACTCCGCCGCCAAGGCCGCGAAGGAGAAGCTCATCGCCGAGGCGGAGGCACTGTCCACGTCCACGGACTGGGGATACGCGGCCGGCGAGTACCGCCGCCTCATGGACCAGTGGAAGGCATCACCGCGGGCGAGCCGCAAGGACGACGACGCCCTGTGGGCACGTTTCCGCGCCGCCCAGGACGTCTTCTTCACCAACCGGCAGGCCGCGAACGACGAGATCGACCAGGAGTACGCCGCCAACCTCACCGTCAAGGAAGCACTCCTGGCGGAAGCCAACGCAATCCTCCCCGTCAAGGACCTGGCAGCCGCGAAGAAGGCGCTGCAGTCCATCCGCGACCGCTGGGAGGATGCCGGCAAGGTCCCGCGGGCCGACATGGGCCGCATCGAGGCAGGCCTGCGCAAGGTGGAGGACGCCGTCCGGCACGCCGAGGAAGAGCAGTGGCAGCGGTCCAACCCGGAGCGGAAAGCACGCACCAACAGCGCCCTCTCCCAGCTTGAGTCCGCCATTGCCGGCCTGCAGGACGACCTCGCCAAGGCTGAAAAGAGCGGCGACCAGCGCAAGATCAAGGCGGCACAGGAAGCCCTCGCGGCACGCCAGGCCTGGCTCGACCAGATCCAGCGCTCGGCCAGCGAGCTTTCCTAGGCCCGTTCGGCCCTGACACAGGCCCGGTCCCGGTTATCCACATAACCGGGACCGGGCCTGTGTCGTCCGGCGCGTACCCGGCAGGATGGGTGCATGGCGACTCCTCCCGCTCCCGTCCCCTCCCCCGCGACCGTCCTGCTCGCGGAGAACCCGGCGCCCCGGTTTCCCGAGCTCTACGCTCCCGGCAGGCCGTTCGCCGGCCCGGAACTGCAGGCCCTCGCCGCCGACGGGCTGCTGGCGCGCTTCCATCAGCACGGGTACACGCTTCCCGGGGTTGCCGCGTCCGCGCAGTTGCGGGCGCGGGCTGCGGCAGGCTCCGTGCCGCCTGCCGTCCGGCAGCGGGTAGTCGCCGGCCGGATGACCGCAGCGTGGATTTACGGGTGTGCCGCGGAGCCGGACCGGCTTGCCCTCCTGGTTGACGCGAAGCGGCGCGTGTCCGGACTGCGCAATACCCGCGGCTGCACGCTCCACGAGGTCAAGCTGGGCCCGTTCGACGTCGTCAGCATGGGCGGGCTGATGGTGTCCAGCCCGCTGCGGACGGCACTGGATATCGCCCTGCACGTGGACGCGCCGCGGGCCGTCCCCGCACTCGCCGGGCTGCTCGCCCGTCCGGAGCGGGACGTGCGGCTTAGGCTGCTGGTGCTTGCCATCGAAGCCTCCCCGCGGGTGCCGCATAAAAGGGCGGCGCTGGAGAAGCTGGCGGCCCTAGCTCCGGCGCTTGTTTCCGGTGGTCCGGTAGACGTCAAAGACCCCGTCAATGCGGCGGACGGCGCTGAGGACGTGGCTGAGGTACTTGGGGTCACCCATCTCGAAGGCAAACTTTGAGATCGCCACCCGGTCCGTGGACGTGTGGACGCTTGCGGCAAGGATGTTCACGTGGTTGTCGGACAGTACACGGGTTACATCGGAAAGCAGTGACTTGCGGTCCAGGGCTTCGACCTGGATCTCAACCAGGAACACGCTGGACTGGGTGGGTGCCCAGTCCACGTCGACGATCCTGTCCGGCTGGTCCTTGAGGTCAGAGATGTTGGTGCAGTCCGTCCTGTGCACGGAGACGCCCGAGCCGCGGGTGACAAAGCCCAGGATGGGGTCCGGCGGGACCGGCGTGCAGCAGCGTGCCAGCTTGACCCACACATCGCCCACGCCCCGGACCACAACGCCGGAGTCGGAGAAACGCGCCTTGGTGACCTGGGTCGGGATGCTGACTTCGGAGATGTCGTCGTCGGTACTCTCGTTGCCGCCGAGGCTCTCGACGAGCTTCTCCATTACAGCCTGGGCAGACGTGTGCCCGTCGCCCACCCCTGCGTAGAGGCCCGAGATGTCCACGTACTTGAACTCTTCGGCGACCGCCGCCAGGGCTTCGTGGGTCATGAGGCGCTGCAGCGGAAGGTTCTGCTTCCGCATGGCGCGGGTGAGCAGTTCCTTGCCGCGGTCGATCGCTTCCTCGCGGCGTTCCTTGCTGAACCACTGGCGGATCTTGTTGCGCGCCCTGGCGCTCTTGACGAAATGCTGCCAGTCCTGGCTGGGCCCCGCGCCCTCCGCCTTGGAGGTGAAGATCTCCACCCAGTCGCCGTGGTTCAGTTCGCTGTTGAGCGGCACCAGCTTGCCGTTGACCCGGGCGCCGATGGTCCGGTGCCCAACCTCGGTGTGCACGGCGTAGGCGAAGTCGACCGGTGTGGAACCGGCGGGCAGGGCCATGACTTCACCTTTGGGGGTGAAGACAAAGACTTCGCGGGCGTTGATTTCGAACCGCAGGGAATCCAGGAATTCGCCCGGGTCGGACGTTTCCTGCTGCCAGTCCACGAGGGAGCGGAGCCAGCCCATGTCCCCGTCGCGCGGACTTCCGGGCCCCACCGCGGTGCGGTTGGGCTGGTCCTTGTACTTCCAGTGCGCCGCAACGCCGTACTCGGCGCGGCGGTGCATCTCGTGGGTGCGGATCTGGATTTCCACCGGCTTCCCGCCGGGTCCGATCACGGTGGTGTGCAGCGACTGGTACATGTTGAACTTCGGCATCGCGATGTAGTCCTTGAACCTGCCCGGCAGGGGGTTCCAGCGCGAATGCATGGTGCCGAGGGCCGCGTAGCAGTCCCGGACGGAGTCCACCAGGACACGGACGCCCATGAGGTCGTTGATGTCGTCGAAGTCCTTGTCGCGGACGATCATCTTCTGGTAGATGGAGTAGTAGTGCTTGGGACGGCCGGTGATGGTGGCCTTGATCCGGGCGGTGCGCAGATCTTCGGTGATCTGGTCGCGGATGACACTGAGGCTCTTCTCGCGTTCGGGGGTGCGGTCCCCCACCATCCGCACGATTTCCTCATACACCTTGGGGTAGAGCGCCGCGAAGGAGAGGTCCTCGAGTTCCCACTTGATGGTGTTCATGCCCAGCCGGTGCGCCAGCGGGGCGAAGATCTCCAGGGTTTCGCGGGCTTTGCGGGACGAGGATTCCGCGGACACGAACCGCCAGGTGCGGGCATTGTGCAGCCGGTCGGCCAGCTTGATCATGAGGACCCGGATGTCCTTGGCCATGGCCACGACCATCTTGCGGACCGTCTCGGACTGGGCAGCCTCGCCGAAGCTGACCTTGTCCAGCTTGGTGACGCCGTCCACCAGCATCGCAACCTCGGGACCGAAGTCGCGCTTCAGGTCCTCAAGGGTGTACGGCGTGTCCTCCACCGTGTCGTGCAGCAGCGCAGCGGCCAGGGTGCTGCCGCTCAGGCCGAGTTCGGCGAGGATGGTGGCCACCGCCACCGGATGGGTGATGTACGGGTCGCCGCTCTTGCGTTTCTGCCCCCGGTGGCTGCGTTCGGCCACGTCGAAGGCGCGCTGGATAAGGTCGAAGTCCTCTTTGGGGTTGTTGGCCCGTACAGTCCTCAGCAGGGGTTCGAGGATGGGCGAATAGGTGGCGGTTCCGCGTCCGGTCAGGCGGGCGAGCCGGGAGCGGGTGCGTTCCCGGCGTCCGGGGAAGGTGGGGCGGGAACCGGAGTTGTCAACGGGCACCAGGGAACCCGGGCGCGCTGCTGCGAGCCCGGTCTGGACACCGGCGGGATTCTTGTCTCCCTGTGCCGTTGGCGCCGACGCCGAACGTTCTTCCAATGAAGCACCCCTCCACCACCGTTTTAATTACCTCAGTCTATTCCTCACCGGCGGGACTTTTAAAACCGGCGGTCAACGTGAACGGGCCGGGCAGCGCCAGTCGGCGCTCCCCCCCCCCCCCCCCCCTGCCCATTCCCGTTGTGGAAACGGGTTGATCCGGCGGGTTTCCGGCGGGTCAGGCCGTGGCGGGCTCGGCCGGAGCGGGCCGGCCGGCCGCACGGCGCTGCTCGACCCGCTTGGCCTGCTTGACCAGGTCGGGTTCGCGCTGGCGCAACCACGCGTACATTGGCGCGGCCACGAAGATGGTCGCGGCTGTGCCGATCAGGATTCCCACGAACAAGGCCAGGGACAGGTCCCGCAGCGTGCCGGCACCGAGCAGGCCGGCACCGATGAAGAGGATCGCCCCGACCGGGAGGATGGCCACCATCATGGTGTTGATGGAACGGACCAGCGTCTGGTTGACGGCAAGGTTGACCTCCTCGGCGAAGGTGCGCCGGGTGGAAATATCGATATCGGCGGTGTTTTCGCGGATCTTGTCGAACACCACCACGGTGTCGTAGAGCGAGTAGCTGAGCACGGTCAGGAAGCCGATGATCGCCGACGGCGTGACCTCGAAGTCGCTGAGGGCGTAGACACCGGCAGTGATGAACATGGTCACCACCATGCCCGCGATCGCAGAGAGCGACATCTTCCAGGTGCGGAAGTACAACGCCATCAGCACCGCAGCCAGGAGCACGAAGATCACCAAACCGATCAGGGCCTGCTTGGTGACGTCAGCGCCCCACGTTGGGCCCACGAACGTTGACGTCACCTCATTGTCGGTCACGCCGTAGGCGTTGGTGAGTCCCTCCTTGATCCGGAGGGTTTCGTCGTCGGTGAGCTTGTCCGTCTGGATCCGCATGGTGGTTCCGGCGACGTTCGCCACGCGGGGGACGCTGCCGGACACCACGTCCGTGACGGCCTTCTCACCCAGTGAAGCGTCGGTGGTCTGCACGTTCGAGACAGTGAATTCCGAGCCGCCGCGGAACTCGATGCCGAGGTTGAAGCCGCCCTTGACCGCCGGGATGATGATGGACAGGGCAACAGCGGCGGCGGCGATGAGGAACCAGATCTTCTTGGAACCCACAAAGTCGTAGGAACGCTTTCCGGTGTAGAGCTCGTTGCCGAAGTTGGCGAAGCCGGACATTACTTGTTCTCCTTCGCTGCGGTCTTGGAGGAGCCTGCGAGCTGCTCCTGCTTCTCCGCGAGGCGGCGTTCCGCGATGGTCATCCTGCGTTCGGCTTCAGCGGCAGCGCCGGTGTTCTTGGTGCGCACAACGGCAGGCCGGTCCTCCGGGGTCCGGAGGCGCCCGGCACCGCGGTACAGCGGCACGGCTCCCAGTCGCTTGGGGTCCAGTCCGGAAAGCCGGTGCCCCTCGCCAAAGAACCGGGTTCGTGCCAGCAACTGCAGGGTGGGATGCGTGAACATGAAGACCACGATGAGGTCGGCGATGGCGGTCAGGCCCAGGGTGAAGGCGAACCCACGGACGTTGCCCACGGCCACGAAGTAGAGCACGAGAGCGGCCAGCAGGTTCACCGCCTTGGAGGCGAGGACGGTGCGCTTGGCACGCTTCCATCCGTTTTCGACGGCGGAGACCAGTCCGCGGCCTTCGCGGAGTTCATCGCGGATCCGCTCGAAGTACACGATGAACGAGTCTGCTGTCTGGCCGATGGCCACGATGATGCCTGCGACACCGGCCAGGGAGAGCCGGTAGTTTTCGGTCCAGCCGAGGATGGCGATGGCGAGGTAGGTCAGGACACCGGCCACCACCAGCGACGCGATGGTGACGAAGCCAAGCGCCCGGTACTGGAACAGCGAGTAGACCACGACCAGCAGGAGCCCGATCAGGCCTGCCAGCAGGCCCATGCGCAGCTGTTCGCCGCCGAGGGTGGCCGAGATCTGCTGCTCGCTCTGGATTTCGAAGCTGATGGGGAGCGCCCCGAAGCGGAGCTGGTCGGACAGGACCTTGGCGGTCTGCTCGGTGAACCCGCCGGTGATCTGGGGGCGCCCGTCGGTGATGACGGCAAGCGCGCGCGGCGCCGAGATGACCTGGTCGTCCAGGACGATGGCGAACTGCGCTTTGGGGTCGGTTCCCGACTCGCCGCCGGCGGCCACGTAGAACTGGTTCAGGCGTTCGGTGACCTCTTTGAACTTGGCCGTACCCTCGTCGTCGAACTGGATGTTGACCGCCCAGTCGTTGGTGACGGCGCCCTGGGCACCTTGCTGCAGCTGGAAGGAGGAGGTGACGATGTTGCTGCCCTTGACCTCCACGGGACCCAGGATGTACTTGATCGCCGGGTTTGTGCCGGTTGCCGGTTCGCACGTGACCAGCGGCTTGGCCGGGTCGGAGCGTTCCTGTTCGTCCTGCGAGGGGTTGTCGCAGTCCAGGGCCTCGAACTGCCGGTAGACCTCGGGGGTGATCCAGTTGACGTCGCTGCTGTTGGCGGGCTCGGCCGTTGGCTTGGGCAGCTGGTCCTCGGGGGCCCGCTGGTCCTCGGGAACTGCTGCGCCGGCCCCGTTGAGAAGGACGGGACGGAAGTTCATGTCCGCGGAGGCCTGGATCAGGTCCCGGGTCTGGCTGGAGGGCGTGCCCGGAAGGCTGACTACCACGTTCCGACCGGACTGGGTGCTGATTTCCGCCTCGGCGACACCGGAGCCGTCAACGCGCTGGCGAATGATCGCCACGGCCTGGTTGAGCTGTTCCTCATTGATGTCCGAACCGCCCTCGACCTTGGGCGCCAGGATCATCTGGGTGCCGCCTTCGAGGTCCAGAGCCAGTTTGGGTGCCCAGCTTGCCTGTCCGCTGAGGGTGCCGCCGGCCAGGACAGCTGTCAGCGCGGCGATGATTACGCCGAGCCACACCAGTACCCTGAGGCCTGGTTTCTTAGGGCCAGTTCGTGCCATTGTCGATCTTTCTCGTGATCACGGGGAAACCGCCGGTGCCTGCTGTGGCCGGCACCGGCGGCACTCCGCAGCGGTAGAGGGGACGGTCGGGACTAGTTGTCCTTTTTACCCTCGTCGTTGAGGCGCTTCAGGGTTTCGTCCGGGGTTTCGGGGGCCGGCGTGGTGGTGCCGGCATCCGGCCCCGCAAGGGTGGAGTCATTCGGGCCGGCAAGGGCTGACGCGTCGTTCGGGACGACCGGCGCCTCGGACGCGGGTACGGCGGCGGGCTCCACGATCTTGGTGACGGCCTGCCGGTGCACGGTGGCGAGGTTTCCGGGGGACAGCTCAAGGGTGACCTTGTTCTCGGCCTCGTCCATGTCCACAATGCGGCCGAAGAGACCAAAGCTGGTCATGACCTCGACGCCGGGACCGAACTTGGACTGGAGCTCCGCCTGCTGCTGCTGCGCCTTCTTGTTGCGGCGGAACATCATGAAGATGAACACGCCGAGCATGACGAACAGGAGAATTGACATTGGATCCAAGGGGAATTCCGTTCTTTGTACGAGCCTGGCTGGTTGCCGGCGGCGCGGGGCTTTGATGCACACAACAAAGACCCGAACGTGCCGGGCGTCATACCAGTCTAAAGGGAAAACCTGAAGGGAGCCTGTTACCGGCTCTCCGGCGTCCAGTCCCCCGGCTCTTCCACTGCCCCGGTTTCGGGATCGAAGAGGTCCAGTTGTTCCTGCGCGAAGACTCCGGACGGAATGGCGTAACCCAGGTGCGTCCAGGCCGGCGCCATGGCAATCCGTCCCCGGGGCGTCCGGCCCAGGAGTCCTTCACGGACCAGGAATGGTTCAGCCACGGTCTCCACGGTTTCGGTTTCTTCGCCGACGGCGATGGCCAGCGTCGAGAGCCCCACCGGGCCGCCGCCGAATTTGGTGATCAGCGCCTCAAGGACGGACCGGTCAAGCCGGTCCAGGCCCTTTTTGTCCACTTCATACATGTCCAGCGCGGCGGACGCCGCCCGCGCGTCGATCTGTTCGACGCCGTGGACCAGCGCCCAGTCACGGACGCGGCGCAGCAGCCGGTTGGCGATACGGGGGGTGCCGCGGGAGCGTCCGGCGATCTCGGCGAACCCGGCAGAGTTCACCTTCAGGTCCAGCAGCCCGGCCGAGCGGCGGAGGACCAGTTCCAGTTCCGGGACGGTGTAGAACTCGAGGTGCCCGGTGAAGCCGAACCGGTCCCGCAGCGGTCCGGGAAGCAGGCCTGCCCGGGTGGTGGCTCCCACCAGGGTGAACGGCGGAAGTTCCAGCGGAATTGCTGTGGCACCGGCACCCTTGCCCACCACGATGTCCACCCGGAAGTCCTCCATGGCCATGTACAGCATTTCTTCGGCGGGGCGGGACATGCGGTGAATTTCATCGAGGAACAGGACCTCGCCCTCCGACAGGGAGGACAGGATGGCGGCGAGGTCGCCGGCGTGCTGGATTGCCGGGCCGCTGCTGAGCCGCAGGGGCGCGTTCATCTCGGCTGCGACGATCATGGCGAGGGTGGTCTTACCCAGCCCGGGCGGGCCGGAAAAGAGCACGTGGTCGGCGGTGCGGCCGCGCATGCGGGAGGCCTGGAGCACCAGGGACAGTTGCTTCCGCACGCGGTGCTGACCGACGAAGTCGTCGAGGTTCTTGGGCCGGAGGGCCGCCTCGATGGCGCGCTCCTCGGGCTCCTCCCCCGCCGCTACCAGTGACGGTTCAGCCACGGCTGCCTACGCGGTTTCCGGCACGGGCACCGTCCTGGCCCAGCCAGCGGAGCGTGGTGCGCAGGATTTCGGGGACGTTGCCGCGGAAGGACACCTCGGGGTCGTCCGCCAGTGCTTTGTCAATGCTGGATGAGGCGTCCTTTTCGGACCAGCCAAGGCTGGTCATGGCCGCAATGACCTGCGGCTTCCAGGAGGCCTCGGCGGCGGTCGGGGCGGCAGCGGCAGCTGCGGTGCCGTGCGGGACAAGTTTCCCGGCAAGTTCCAGCACGATCCGGCCGGCCACCTTGGGACCGATTCCCGGCACCTTGGTGAACGCTTTGCTGTCCTCGCTGTGCGCGGCAACCCGGATGGCCTCGGGGTCGTGGACCGCCAGGACGGCGAGGGCAAGGCGGGGGCCGACGCCGCTGACGCTGAGCAGCACGTCGAAGACCTCGCGTTCGTCATCCGTGGCGAACCCGAACAGCGTCAGGGAGTCCTCCCGGACGATGAGGGAGGTGAACAGTTTCCCCTCCTCACCGGTCCGCAGCCCGCTGAGCGTCCGGGGCGTGGCATAGACACTCATGCCGGCGCCGTTGAGGTCGATGACAGCCGTGGACAGGCCCACGTGCGCAACTGTCCCGCGGAGGAAACTGATCAAGGCCTGGCTCCTGGTGCATGCCCGGCCACGCGGAAAGGCGGCCGGCTATCCGAACATATCTACGAATACCCTAGCAAGCGGTATAGGCATTCAGCGTGCACGGCGCGCCTTGGCCTCGGCTTCAGCCCAGGCCCGCTGCGCCGGTGTGAGCGCTGAGCTGCCGGGACCGGTGGTGGCAACTGCGGCGCCGCTTCCCGCCCGCCACGCGTGGGTGATGGCCAGGGCGAGGGCGTCGGCGGCGTCCGCGGGGCGGGGCGGCGCCTCCAGCCGCAGGATCTTCGTGACGAGCTTGGTGACTGCGTCCTTGTTGGACGAGCCACTGCCGGTCACCGCCGCCTTGACCTCCGACGGCGTATGCAGCGCCACCGGGATCCCCCGCCGGGCCGCGGCGGCAATCACCACGCCGGATGCCTGCGCGACCCCCATCACCGTACTGACGTTGAGCTGGGAGAAAACGCGTTCGACGGCGAGTACCTGCGGCTCGTAGCGGTCCAGCCATTCGTCGATGGCCGTGGCGATCACCAGGAGGCGCCGGTCCAGGGTTTCCTCGGGTGAGGTTCCCACCACCCCGACCGCCACCATGGTGGCCCGGCGGTTGCGTTCAACATCCACGACGCCGATGCCGCAACGCGTGAGGCCGGGGTCCACACCCAGTACCCGGAGGGTCACAGGTCCCCGCTTCCCGCAGCCGGACCCGGTTCAGGAGGCAAGGCGAAACGTCACTCGGCTTCGAGCGCGGCCTGGACTTCGTCGCTGAAATCGGCGTTGCTGTAGACGTTCTGGACGTCGTCGAGTTCCTCGAGCGCATCGGCCAGCTTCATGAACTTGCGTGCGCCGTCAACGTCCAGCTCCACCTGCATCGAGGGAACGAACTCCACTTCGTCGGTGTCGTATTCGATGCCGGCTTCCTTGAGCGCTTCGCGGATCGCGGGAAGATCCCCCGGCTCCGAGTGGATCTCGAAGGTTTCGCCGTTGTCCTTGACTTCCTCGGCGCCCGCATCGAGGACGGCCATGAGGACGTCGTCCTCGCCAAGACCGTTCTTGGGCAGGTTCACCACACCCTTGCGGGTGAAGAGGTAGCTGACCGAGCCGGGGTCGGCGATGGTGCCGCCGTTGCGGGAGATGGCGAGGCGCACCTCGGAGGCGGCGCGGTTCTTGTTGTCGGTGAGGCACTCGATCAGCAGTGCCGAGCCCTGCGGGCCGCGGGCCTCGTACATGATCTCGGTGTAGTCCACCACTTCGCCGGTGAGGCCGGCGCCGCGCTTGATGGCACGGTCGATGTTGTCGTTCGGCACCGAGGTCTTCTTCGCCTTGGTGACGGCCAGTTCAAGGCCGGGGTTGCCTGCCAGGTCCGGTCCGCCCATGCGGGCAGCAACTTCGATGTTCTTGATCAGCTTGGCGAACGACTTGGCACGCCTGGCGTCGATGACGGCTTTCTTGTGCTTGGTCGTCGCCCATTTGGAGTGGCCTGACATGCTTTACGCTTCTCCTCTGATCATGCGGATAAAAAGTTCGTGTACGCGTTTCTCCCCGGTCACTTCCGGATGGAAGGAGGTGGCCAGCAGCCGGCCGGAACGCACTGCCACAATTCTAGCCGCCCCGGGCAGTTGGACCGCGTGGGACGCGTGTTCCGGCTCGGCGGGCTCCACCTGCGCCAGGACCTCGACGTCGGGACCAACCCGCTCCACCCAGGGCCCGCGGATGAACACCGCGTGCACGGGTGCCACGCCGGAATCGGTGGCGCTAAAGTCCAGGCCCTTGAAATCGAGGTCTGTCTCGAAGGAGTCCCGCTGGCGGCCGAACGCGTTGCGCCGCACGGTCATGTCCAGCCCGCCGAAGGTTTGCTGCGGGGCTCCGGACAGGTCTGTCGCAGGATCGGCGATGTCGGAGGCCAGCAGGATCATCCCGGCGCAGGAACCGTATACGGGGAGGCCTTCGGCGATGCGTTCGCGCAGCGGTCCGGCCAGTTCAAAGGCGCGGGCCAGTTTATCGATGGCCGTGGATTCTCCGCCCGGAATAATCAGCCCGTCCAGGCCGTCCAGTTCCTTAGGCCGGCGGATGCCCACAGCTTCGGCGCCCGTGGCCTCGGCGGCGCGCAGGTGCTCCCGGAAGTCGCCCTGCAGCGCCAGCACGCCGATCCGCAGGCCGGAACCGGGGCGCGCGGAAGCCGCTGAAAGGGAAGTTGTCATCCAACCAGCATACGGGCCTCGCCGTGCCGCGCATTCCAGCGGCCGTGCTGCGGCCGCGGTTGCATGCCGCTGCTGGGATATATTCGAAACATGTTTTCCTTTAGTGTTCCGCTCGGCAAGCTGGTCCGCCGGGCGTCCCGGCTCCGGGGCGGCGGTTCTGCCCTTCCGGGCCTGGTGGTAGAAAAACTGGACCCCGGCTTCATGCGGCGTACGCTCAGCACCCTCCCCCACGGGGTGGCGGTGGTCAGCGGCACGAACGGCAAAACCACCACCACAAAAATGGTGGTGGAGCTGCTGGAAAGCCAGGGCCTGAAGGTCTTCACCAACCGCACGGGAAGCAACTTCACCCGGGGCGTCGCCGCCGCGCTGCTCGGTGAGGTGGACTGGCGCGGGCGGCTGGATGCCGACATCGCGGTCCTCGAGCTCGACGAAGCCCACGCGGTCCACTTCGTGAACAGCGTGCCTCCCCGCTACTGCCTGCTCCTGAACGTCCTCCGCGACCAGCTGGACCGGTTCGGCGAGATCGACAAGACGGCGCAGCTGCTCCAGCACATCGCCGCCAGGACGACCGGAACAGTGGTCCTGAACCGGGAAGACCCGCGCGTGGCCCGGATCGCCGACACCCTCACCGGGCAGGAGGTCCGCTACTTCGGGCTCGACGACTCCCTGCTGGCAACCTTCCCCAACGACGACGACATGCGCGCCGCTCCCGGCAGTCCCGCCCCGGCAGGCCTGCCGGAGAAGCCGGCAGCCGACGTCGTACTGCGCAAGGTGGGCGCGGACAGCGCCGAGTTTGAGTACGACGGCGGCCGCGTCACCACGGCGATGAAGCTGCGGGGCGTGTACAACATCTTCAACGCCGCGGCCGCCCTGGCGCTGGCCCGCAGTATCTGCGGCAGCGGGGCAGCCACCGCGGACCACGAATCCCTGCTCTCCGCGTTGTCGCAGGTGGCACCGGCCTTTGGCCGTGGTGAGAGCCTCACCGTGGACGGGCAGCCCCTGGACCTGGTGCTGGTCAAGAACCCCAGCGGTTTCCGGCTTGGGCTGAAGTCGTTCCCTGCCGGCGGATACGCCACGATGATCGCCATCAATGACAACTACGCCGACGGGAGGGACATGTCCTGGCTGTGGGACGTGGAGTTCGATTCCCTCCGGGCCGAGGGGGTGGACCAGCTCACGGGTTCCCGCGCTTATGACATGGCCCTCCGGCTGCAGTATGACGAGGTTCCCTTCGGGCCCGTCGAGCCGGAGATCGCGCCCGCCCTCGCCGCGTTCATCCGCGGCGCGCAGGGCAAGCCGAAGCGCATTTTCTGCACGTACACCGCCATGCTGGCCATCCGCCGCGAACTGTCCAAGATCACCACCGTGGAGGTCGTCTCGTGAACGCCGAAGCTTCCACCGCGCGTCCCGCGGCAACCCCGTCCAAAGGCACCCTCCGGGTGGTCCAGCTGTACCCCCGCGACATGAACATCTACGGCGACTGGGGCAACGCGTTGGTCCTGCAGCGGCGTATCAGCTGGCACGGCTACACGCCGGAGCTGCTGGAGTACAACGTGGGCGATCCCTTCCCGGACGGTGTGGACATCATTGTGGGCGGCGGCGGCCAGGACAGCGGCCAGCTCGTGATCCAGGACGACCTTCAGTCCCGGGCTCCGGACCTCAAGGGGCTGGCCGAGGACGGGGCCCCCATGCTGGTCATCTGCGGGCTGTACCAGCTCTTCGGGAAGTTCTTCAAAACCCGTACCGGCGCAGTCATCCCGGGGATTGGCATCCTGGACGTCGAGACGCAGGGCACCGACGAGAGGCTGATCGGCAACGTCAAGGTGGCCACGCCCGAATTCGGCGAGGTGCTGGGCTACGAAAACCACAGCGGCCAAACCACGCTGGGCAGCGGCGTCCGTCCGCTCGGCACCGTGGCCAAGGGGACCGGCAACAACAGCAACGACGGGCACGAAGGCGCCCGCTACCGCAACATCGTTGCCAGCTACCTGCACGGCTCGCTGCTTCCGAAGAACCCGGCCATCGCCGATTTCCTGATCCGCACCGCGGCCGAACGCAAGTTCGGAACGTTCGAACCCGGAACCCCGGACGACCGTTTTGCGGAACTGGCACGGGAGCACGCGGCCCGCCGCCCCCGCTGACACCATCCCCGCTGACATTGTCCTGCGGGTTCGGCTACCCTTCCTGCGTGATGAGCAGTTCGTGGGCCCCGGCAGCCGCCGCGCCCATGGATTCGACAACTGTTTGGGTGCGCTGCCGGGTGGCGGCGTCCGCTTCGGGTCCCGCACACGGCCCTTGCGGGGCGTCGGAGGCCACCGAGCACCAGCGGTAAGGGTCGCGGACGATGACGGAGGGGGCCCAGGCAAGGTCCGTGACGGTCCACGTGCCGGCGGCATCCTGGCCGAACTGCGCGCGGACCAGCAGCCCCTCGTTATTCACTACATAAGAGGGCGACAGTTCCGTGATCCCGTTGCCAAGGCCGTACACGATCCATGTGCCCTTGTAGTTTTCGATGGGCAGTACGGAGTGGGTGTGGTGGCCGTAGACCAGGTTGAATTGTCCGCTGTCGGCCAGGGCGTGGGCCACGTCCTGCTGCTGGGCGTTCGGCTCGCTGGAGTATTCGTCTCCGGCGTGCATCGCGGCCACAACGATGTCGGCACCCATGGCCCTTGCTTTTCCGGCTTTGGCGATCATCGCCGCCGGGTCCAGCATGTCCACCTGCCAGGGGTATTCGGCAGTCAGCCCGTTGAGCCCGTAGGTGGCCTGGATGATGGCGATCCTGGCGGCCTGTGTCTGCAGGACCAGGATGCCGTGGGACTCATTTTCCGTTCGGTAGGACCCGGTGTGCTTGAGCCCCGCGGCGTCCAGGGCGTCGAGGGTCCGCAGCAGCCCATCGGTGCCACGGTCGATGGTGTGGTTGCTCGCGGTGGTGCACGCCTGGTAACCGACAGCCTTGGAAGCTGTGATGATCTGTGGCGGCACGTTGAAGGACGGGTAGGCGGAGAAGGGGCCGTCCGGTCCGGCCACGGGGGTTTCCTGGTGGCAGACGGCGAGGTCGCTGTTGTTGATGTAGCGCCTCTGCCCCTCCAGGAGCGGCCCGAACTCCAGGCCCGGTTTTCCCGCTGCGGCGGCGTCCTGTTGGGCCTGCTGCCACAGTTCGGTGTGGACCAGCATGTCGCCCGTGACCAGCAGGGAGGTGCAGCGGAGGACGGGGCATCCGGGGCCTTTACCCGGCGTGGGCTCCGGGGTCGGGGACGGTGCAGGCGTGGGGCTGACGGTGGTGCCCGGCGAAGTCGAGGGTGGCGTGGCAGCACCCTGTGTGGCGCTGTTTTGTTCAGCGACCAGGCCACAGCCCGCCACCGCGCCGGCCAGGCCCAGCACACCGGCCACCGACACCGCCCTAATGCTGGCGCGCATGCGCCATACCGCCTTGCCGGCAAGCATCCCCATAGGCGCCATTGTAGGGAGCAGGCTGCCTCGAATCTGACATTTCGTCACATTGAGAAGCGTGCCCTGCTGTGAAAGGTTTACGTCATGACGAACCCCCTCCTGGTACCCAGTCCCCTGCCGTACGGCCTTCCGCCATTCGGCGCCATTGAGACATGCCACTACGCGGAAGCGCTGGAGGCCGGGCTGGCGGAGCACCTCGAGGAGATCAGGGCGATCGCCGGGAACCCGGAGCCGGCCGGCTTCGGGAACACGGTGGTGGCGATGGAGCGGTCCGGCCGGCTGCTGCAGCGTGCGGCCGCTGCATTCTTCACCCTCGTTTCCTCGGACGCATCGGATGGGATCCGCGGCCTGGAGACACGGTTTTCACCGCTGTTCTCCGCCCATCAGGACGAGATCTTCCTGAACGCTGCCCTGTATGAACGGTTTGCTGCCGTGGATGCTTCCAGTTGCGACGCCGAGTCAGCGCGCCTGCTCGATGAGTACTTGAAGGAGTTCCGGCAGTCCGGCATCCACCTCGACACGCCGGGCCAGGACAGGCTCAGGGCTGTCAACGCGGAACTCGCCCGCCTCGGTACAGAGTACGGCCAGCGGGTGAAGGAGGGCATGAAAGCGGCCGCGCTCCTGCTGGACAGCGCTGATGAGCTGGCTGGCCTGCCCGCTGACGAGGTCGCCAGCGCCGCCGAGGCGGCCCGCGCGGCAGGCCACGAAGGCAAGTTCCTGCTCACCCTCGTCCTGCCCGGCAACCAGCCTGCCCTCTCCTCGCTCGAAAACCGGGACGTCCGCCGTCGACTTTTTGAAGCCTCGGTGGCCAGGGGCAGCAGCGGCGGAAGCCTCGATGTCCTGGAACTGGCCCGGCAGCTGGCCGGTTTGCGGGCGGAAAAGGCTGCGCTCCTGGGCTTCGCGAATTACGCGGAACTGGTTGTTGATCTTCAGACAGCCCCTGATTTCGCGTCCGTCCAGTCCATGCTGAGCCGGATGGCGCCCGCCGCCGTCCGAAATGCCGGCAGCGAGGCTGCTGCCCTGGCCGATGTGGCAGGCCATGCCCTGGAGGCCTGGGACTGGGCGTACTATTCGGCGCAGGTCCGGAAGGAGAAGTACGACGTCGACGAGCAGGCGCTGCGCCCGTACTTCGAACTGGACCGGGTCCTCAAAGACGGTGTTTTCCACGCCGCCACGTCCCTCTACGGCATCACCTTCTCGGAACGGGATGACCTCGCCGGTTACCACCCGGACGTCCGGGTATGGGAGGTGCGCGACGCGGACGGGAGCGGCCTGGGCCTGTTCCTGGGCGACTACTACAGCCGGGAGTCCAAGCGCGGCGGAGCCTGGATGAACTCCCTCGTGGACCAGTCCGCGCTGCTGGGCACAAAACCGGTGGTCCTCAACAACCTGAACATCTCGAAACCCCCGGCCGGTGAGCCCACACTCCTGACCCTGGATGAAGTGCGGACCGCCTTCCACGAATTCGGCCATGCCCTCCATGGCCTGTTCTCCAACGTCACCTACCCGCGGTTCTCCGGGACGGCGGTGCCGCGGGACTTTGTGGAGTATCCCTCGCAGGTCAACGAAATGTGGATCATGTGGCCCGAGATCCTGGCGAACTACGCCCGGCACTATGCCACCGGAGAACCGCTGGGGCAGGACATCGTGGACAGGCTGAACGAATCACGTTTGTGGGGTGAGGGCTTTGCCACCACCGAGTACCTGGGCGCTGCCCTGCTGGACCTGGCCTGGCACGTACTTGAACCCGGCGAGGTGCCGGATGATGCGCTGGAATTCGAGGCGAAGGCCCTGGCCGCCGCCGGGATAGCGCATCCGCTAATCCCTCCCAGGTACCGGACCGGCTACTTCCAGCACATCTTCGCCGGGGCGGGGTACGCAGCGGGCTACTACTCGTACATCTGGAGCGAGGTGCTGGACGCGGAAACGGTGGACTGGTTCACGGAGAACGGCGGCCTGACGCGCGAAAACGGCGAAAGGTTCCGGCAGGAACTGCTGTCCCGCGGCAACAGCCGCGACCCACTTGAGTCCTTCCGAACCCTCCGCGGCCGCGAAGCCAGATTGGAACCCCTCCTAAAGCGCCGCGGCCTGGAACAGCCGCCCCACTCCCCCAAAAAAAGAACGACGGCGGCGGGTCACCCACAAAGGTGACCCGCCGCCGTGCGCCGACCACAGGAAGTCGGAAGTTACCAGCCGCGCTCAGCCAGGCGGTGCGGCTGGGGGATCTCGTCGACGTTGATGCCCACCATGGCTTCGCCCAGGCCGCGGGAGGCCTTGGCGATGACGTCGGGGTCGTCGTAGAAGGTGGTGGCCTTCACGACGGCGGCGGCGCGCTGGGCGGGGTTGCCGGACTTGAAGATTCCGGAGCCAACAAACACGCCGTCAGCACCGAGCTGCATCATCATGGCGGCGTCGGCCGGGGTGGCGATGCCGCCGGCGGTGAACAGCACCACCGGGAGCTTGCCGTTGGCGGCGACTTCCTTGACCAGTTCGTACGGGGCCTGCAGTTCCTTGGCCGCAACATACAGCTCGTCCTCCGGGAGGGCGGAGAGCTTGGCGATCTCGGCGCGGATCTGGCGCATGTGGCCGGTGGCGTTGGAAACGTCGCCGGTGCCGGCCTCGCCCTTGGACCGGATCATCGCCGCGCCCTCGTTGATGCGGCGCAGCGCCTCACCAAGGTTGGTGGCACCACAGACGAAGGGAACGGTGAAGTTCCACTTGTCGATGTGGTTGATGTAGTCGGCCGGGGTGAGGACCTCGGACTCGTCGATGTAGTCGACGCCGAGGGACTGCAGGACCTGGGCTTCAACGAAGTGGCCGATGCGGGCCTTGGCCATGACCGGGATGGACACGGCCTCGATGATCTGGTCGATCATGTCCGGATCAGACATGCGGGACACGCCGCCCTGGGCGCGGATATCAGCCGGAACGCGTTCCAGCGCCATCACAGCAACGGCACCGGCGTCTTCGGCGATGCGGGCCTGTTCGACGTTGACGACGTCCATGATGACGCCGCCCTTGAGCATCTCGGCCATGCCGCGCTTGACGCGGCTGCTGCCCGTGACGCTGTTCGCGGACGAACCGGCCTCGCTGCTTACATCAGGTGTAGACACAAAAACCCCTATGGGTAGATAGATGACCTTCGCCGGGCGCGCAGGCAGCAGATTCCTGACAGTGCGCGCACGGATTTGCCGGATCCCTTGATCGGGCAGTCCTAATACTAGTCCTCCACGGCCCGGGCGGCTTAATCATGCTTAATCAGCTGTTGACGGCTCCGCCTGGGACTGCCGGCGGACTGACAGCACACGCTGGATGACAGTGACGAAGCTTGCCAGGGCCAGCAGGACCAGGGTGGCCAGCAGCACCACCGGAGGAAGGCCGACGCCGGTGAGGCCGGTGACCACCAGGACGGAGACCAGGCGCTCGGCACGTTCGGCGATTCCCACGTTGGCGGTGAATCCCAGGGACTCGGCCTTGGCCCGCGCGTAGGACACCACCATGCCCAGGACCAGGCAGAGCGTGGCGGCGACGGCGATTGGTGTATTGGCACCACCGGTGAAGAACCAGGTGGCAAGTCCCGCAAAGAGGGCGCCGTCGGCTACCCGGTCGAGGGTTGAGTCCAGGAAGTTGCCCCAGCGGCTCTTGACGTCCTGCATCCTGGCCATGATGCCGTCAAGGACGTCGGAGAAGATGAACGCGGTGATGAACAGCGTTCCCCACCAGAGCTGTCCCAGCGGGTAGAACACCAGCGCGCCGATTACAACACCGGCGGTGCCGATAATGGTGACGGCGTCCGGAGACACACCGATTTTGAGGAGCCATCGTGCCAGGGGCGTGAAGAGTGCGGTGAAGAATCCGCGGGCGTGCCTATTCAGCATCCGACTCCCCGGGCCAGGCGTCTGCCACCATCTGCCGGACCTCGTCGAGGGTCTGAGTGATGGCCTTGGTCTGCGCGATGATGGGGAAGAAGTTTCCGTCTCCGCCCCAGCGCGGAACGATGTGCTGGTGCAGGTGCGCGGCGATGCCCGCGCCGCCCACGACGCCCTGGTTCATGCCAAGGTTGAAGCCGCCCGGATTGGATACCTTCCGCAGGACCCGCATGGCTGTTTGGGTCAGGTCGGCGAACTCGGCGGTTTCTTCCAGCGTGAGGTCCGTGTAGTCCGGGATGTGGCGGTAGGGGCACACCAGCAGATGCCCGGGATTGTAGGGGAAGAGGTTCAGCACCACGTAGCAGGTTTTCCCGCGGTGGACGATGAGGGCGTCTTCGTCAGTCCGGCCCGGACCTACGCAGAAGGGGCAGTCGTTCTCGTTCTTGAACTGGTGCTGCCCGCCCGTGATGTAGGCCATCCGGTGCGGGGTCCACAGGCGCTGGAAGGCGTCGGGGACGCCGGCGAGGGCGAAATCGTCGGTAACGCCGGCATCCCCTGGGTATCCGGCGCCTGTGTTCTCCTGCACGGTGCTGTTCCGTTCCCTAGCTGGTCCGGTTGCGGACGGCTTCGGTGATCCGCTTGACGGCCTCGGCCACCGGCACCCCGTTGTCCTGGCTGCCGTCCCGGAACCGGAAAGACACCGCGCCGGCCTCGGCGTCGTCCCCGCCGGCGATCAGCACGAACGGGATCTTGTCCTTGCTGGCGGTGCGGATCTTCTTCGGGAACCTGTCCGAGGTGGTGTCCACCTCGGCGCGGATTCCCGCGGCCTTGAGCTGGTCGACGACGTCGAACATGTACTCGTTGAAGGCCTCGGCCACGGGGATGCCTACCACCTGGACGGGGGCGAGCCAGGCCGGGAAGGCGCCGGCGTAGTGTTCGGTGAGGACGCCCATAAACCGTTCGACCGAGCCGAAAAGGGCGCGGTGGATCATCACGGGACGCTGGCGGGTGCCGTCCGCCGCCTGGAATTCGAGTTCGAAGCGTTCCGGCAGGTTGAAGTCCAGCTGGATGGTGGACATCTGCCAGGTGCGCCCCAGGGCGTCCTTTGCCTGGACGGAAATCTTGGGACCGTAGAACGCGGCTCCGCCGGGATCGGGCACAAGTTCCAGGCCCGATTCCTGGGCCACCTCGGCGAGGGTCCTGGTGGCTTCTTCCCAGGCGGCGTCGTCGCCGACGTACTTTTCCGGATCCTTGGTGGACAGCTCCAGGTAGAAGTCGTTCAACCCGTAGTCCTTGAGCAGGTCGAGGACGAAGGTCAGCGTCTTGGTCAGTTCGTCCTTCATCTGCTCGCGGGTGCAGTAGATGTGGGCGTCGTCCTGTGTCATGCCCCGGACCCTGGTAAGGCCGTGGACCACACCGGACTTCTCGTACCGGTAGACGGACCCGAATTCGAACAGCCGCAGCGGCAGCTCACGGTAGGAGCGTCCGCGGGACCTGAAGATCAGGTTGTGCATGGGGCAGTTCATCGGCTTCAGGTAGTAGTCCTGGCCGGGCTTGCGTACGGTGCCGTCCTCATTGAGTTCGGCGTCGACGTGCATGGCCGGGAACATGCCCTCCCGATACCAGTCCAGGTGGCCGGAGACCTCGTAGAGGTGGCCTTTGGTGATGTGGGGCGTGTAAACGAACTCGTAGCCTGCCTCGACGTGGCGCTGGCGAGAGTAGTCCTCCATCTCCTTGCGGATGATGCCGCCCTTGGGGTGGAACACCGGAAGGCCGGAACCGAGTTCGTCCGGGAACGAAAACAGGTCCAGTTCCGAGCCGAGCTTGCGGTGGTCGCGGCGCTCAGCCTCGGCAATGCGCTCCTGGTAGGCCTTCAGCGCGTCCTTGGTGGGCCATGCAGTGCCGTAGATCCGCTGCAGCTGCTGGTTCTTCTGGTTGCCCAGCCAGTAGGCGGAGGATGAGCGGGTCAGCGCGAAGGCGTTGGAGATGAGCTTGGTGTTGGGCAGGTGCGGGCCGCGGCAGAGGTCGCACCACACAGTGGTGCCGTCCTTGCGCTCGACGTTGTCGTAGATGGTGATGTCACCGGCACCGACTTCGACGTTGACACCTTCGCCGGCCTCGGCGGCTTCGTTTTTCTTGCCCAGCAGCTCAAGCTTGTACGGCTCGTTTTTCATGGCCTCGCGGGCTTCGTCCTCGTTGACCACGCGGCGAACGAACTTCTGGTTCTGGTTGATGATCTTCTGCATCATCTTTTCGAGGGTCTTGAGGTCCTCGGGGGTGAAGGGCTCGGCGACGTCGAAGTCGAAGTAGAACCCGTCTGTGATGTAGGGGCCGATGCCGAGTTTGGCGTCGGGGCGCAGCTGCTGTACTGCCTGGGCCATCACGTGTGCGGTGGAGTGGCGCAGGACGTTCAGGCCGTCCGGGGAGTCGATGGTGACGCCTTCGATGGTTGCGCCTTCGGGCAGTTCCTGGTCCAGGTCCTTCAGTTCGCCGTTGACCCGGGCTACGACGACGTCGCGGCGCTCAAAGAAGAGTTCCGCACCGGTTGTCCCGGTAGTCACCTTGGTCTCTTCGCCATCGACGACGAGGGTGATCTGCTGGGCATCTGACACGGGTGTCTCCTATTCAAAGTTCAGGCTTCATAGCTTGTGGCGTACGGGGACCACAGCCAGCCATCGTCCATGCTATCCGTTCGGCAGAGGGCCGACCAACGCGGCACGCAGGCCGGGTCAGCCGTTGAAACCGGTGATGGCAAGGCTCCTGTTGATGCCGTCCAGTGGGTGGTCTTCGGCAGGGAGGGGGGTTGCCGAAGGCGGGAACGGCAGGGTTTCTGTCCGGCTGAGGTCCCAGGCCATGCTTGCGCTCAGGCTGATTCCGCGTGGTCCGGTCCGCCTTGTGGTACCGCGAATCAGCAGCAGCCTGGTGCCGAACAGGAGCGGCCCGGCGTTTTCCTGGGCTTCGTGGAAGAAGACCGAATCGATACAGCCGGTACCGTCGTCGATGCTGATGAACACCACCCGCCTGCCGCCACGCATGGGAGGCGTCTGGGTGGCGACCCGAACACCTGCCACCAGGACTTCGGTGCCGTTCCTCAGGCCAAGGAGTTTGTCCGCGGTGGTGACACCCAGTTTGTCCAGCAGGGGCCGGTGGCTGTCCATCAGGTGGGTGCTGACGTCGACGGCCATCAGGTCAAGCTCGGCGCGCACAGTCTCCACGAGGGTTGGTTCGGGCAGGCCCGGTTTAACGTTCCGAAGTTCCACATCCCCCAGCGGGAGCGACAGCTGCCCTTCGAGGACCTCCACGCCCTTCTTCCCGGCCGTTCCGGCCTGGAGTTTCTGCAGGTGTTGCACGAGGTCGGCCCTGTTTGCCGCCCCGCCGGCTTCGCGGTGGAGAGAATCAAATGCCCCCAACTGGGCAAGCCGCTTGATGGTGGGCTTGCTGATCCTTGACCGGGCACGGAGGTCCGCGAAGGAGTCGTAGGGTTGCCCGGCAACGATCCGTTTCAGCTCAGTGGCGGACAACCCGTAGATCCCCTTCAGGCTCAACCTGATTCCCAGTTTCCCGGCATCCGTGCCCGCCGGAATCCGCTCCACCCGGTATTCGGCTTTGCTCTTATTGATATCGAGGGGAAGGATCGGGATGCCCAGCCGGCGCGCTTCAGCAACGAGCAGCCGTTTGGGGTACATCCCGGGATCGTGCTCCCACAGGCCGGCCAGGAACGCTTCCGGGTGGTGTGTTTTCAGCCAGGCCGACTGGTACGTGGGTACGGCGAACGCAGCACCGTGGGCTTTGCAGAAACCAAAACTGGCGAATGACTTCAGGGTTCCCCAGACATGGTCCACAACGTCAGGTGAAAAGTTCCTTGCCTTCGCTTCCCTGCGGAAATACTCCTCAACCTGCGCCTCCCCTTGTTCATTGCTCAACGCCCGGCGGAACTCATCGGCTTTCGCCAGCCCGCACCCGGTCATCACATCGAAGGTCCTCAGGATCTGTTCGTGAAACACCGTCACCCCGTGGGTTTCCTGGAGCACCGGCTTGAGGAGCGGATGGGGGTACACTTCGGGCGCGAAACCGTGCCGGTGCTCCAGGAACGGCCGGACCATGTCCGATTTCATGGGGCCGGGGCGGAACAGGGAGATGTCGATGATGAGGTCATTGAATTCCCGTGGCGCCATCTTGCCGATCAGCTCACGCTGGCCCGGGGATTCGATCTGGAAGCACCCCAACGTGTGGGTACTCCTGATCAGTTCATAGGTGGCTTCGTCATCCAGGGGGACGGCGTTGAGGTCGATGAGGCCATTGTCGGCAATGTAGTCAGGCCCCGAACCGTCCGGGCCGGGGGCATGGTTTCCAGCCGTAACCACCTCGTCCCTGCCGGGATGGATGCGGATGATTTCCCGGACCGCGAAAGCCATGGCGCTTTGCATCCTGACGCCAAGGACGTCAAGCTTCAGCATGCCCATTGGATCCATGTCGTGCTTGTCGAACTGGCTCATGGGCAACCCCAGCCCGCTTGGCTGCACCGGGGTCCTGTCCAGCAGGGTGGCATCGCCCAGGATCACGCCGCAGGGATGCATGGAAATGTGCCGCGGCAGCCGGTCAAGGCGTTCGGTCAGGTCCACCAGCAGATCCAGCTGCTGGTTCCCTTCGGTTTCACTTTGCCCGACCCTTCCGGCGAACTCCCGAAGCTCAGGTTTTTCCTGCAATGCCTCCCGGAATTTACTGGCGGAGAACCGCCAGAGCTGCTTGGCAATTTCCCCTACTTCGCCATCATCCATGCCGAGGGCAAGCCCGGCATCGCGCACGGCCCCCCTGGCCCGGTAGCCGTTTTGCATGCTCATCAGCGTGACCCGCTCAGCACCGAAACGTTCAAAAATCTTCCGGTACACGTTATGGCGTTCGGCGCTTTCGACATCGATGTCAATGTCAGGCAATGTGGCGCGGTCCTGTGAAAGGAACCGCTCGAAGATCAGGTCATGCTGGAGCGGGTTCACCTGGCTGATGTCAATCAAATAGTTGACCAGGCTGGATGCCCCCGATCCCCGCGCAGCAGCCCTGACACCCATGTCCTGGATCATCCGGGAAACCTCCGCAACGGTCAGGAAGTAGGAGGAAAAACCCAAATTCCGGATGATGCCCAGTTCATGGTCGAGCCTTGCCAGCATGGAGTTTTCGGCTGTCCCCCTGATGCCCGGGAACCGCCTGCCGATTCCTGAGTGGCAGCGCTGCACCAGCTCGGCGTGCGCGTCCTGGCTGATGCCGATGACCGAGGCCTCGGGCACCACCGGCTGTTTCCATCCCATGTCTGTTACGGGGTCGATCCGGCAGCGGTCGGCGAGCGCCTCGGTTTGGGCCATCAGCTGTTGGAGGTCTGCCGTGCCGTACCCGGCTGCAGCAATGATTTCCTTGGCAAGCTGCAGCATCTGGGCGGAGGTTTTCAGCCAGCCCTGGCCTGTGGGCTGAAGCAATGGTTCACCGGCCAGTTCCGGCAGGGACTTCAGGGTGCGGGCAGAATCCAGGACATCAGCGGTGGGGGCCCCGTCTGCCGCACAGTACCTCACGGCGTTGGTGAGGATTGCCGGAACCTGGTGTTCCTCCGCCAGGCGGAGCATGCGGACCGCATGGGCCGTGCTGAGCGGTGAACCCGGCGCGCTCAGCTGGGAAACAATTTCGGCAGCAACTGTTCCCGCGGGCATGGCATCCAGCCACTGCTTGAATAGTGTCCGCGGGCGCAGGTAGCGCCGTCCTCCCATCGCGTGGCCAACGTCCGAGTCGGGACCGATCAGTACTGTCAGCACAGGCTTGAGCGATGCCGGGTCCAGCGTCCGGGAAGCCAGTTCGGCGCGTGTCACAGCAACAGGCACCACTCCCCCGGATTTCCCGGAGGTCCTGGCGTGGGCGTCGGAGATCAGGCGGCAGAGGGCGCGGTAACCGGCCCCGTTGTTGTGCCCCCGGGCAAGTACCACAACCCTGCCCGCCACCTGGGTGCGGTGGTCGCCGTCGTCGTCAAGGATGGCCAAATCGACGCCCACAATGGGGTCTATGCCTGCTGCCATACAGGCTTTCAGGTGCTTGATGGTTCCGTAGAGGCCATCACGGTCGGTGCAGGCGAGCGCCGTCGCCCCATCAGCGGCAGCGGCCTGCGCCAACTCCTCCGGCCAGGAAACACCATAGTGGGCACTGAAGGCAGTGGAAACGTGGAGATGCGTAAAGCTCATGCTGTTCTGTGGTGGAGGGCGTCATGGATCCGCAGGAGCCGCCAGCGGCCGCTGCGGAGATGTCGCGTGAGGTCAAGGGTGAGTGGTTCCTGCTGAGCAGCGTCCCTGGGTTTGCCGTGCAGCGCGGGTACAACCTGCACCCGCCATATTTCGTGGTCGACAACCCCGGGACCGCTTCCCAAGGGGGCCCTGCTGTCTTCGGCCCACCACTGCCGGCGCTCGTACCAGCGCAGGGGCTCGGCGCAGACGTCATAAGAGATGCCACCCCAAACAACGCTTCGGGGCTGGCCTTCCGGGGCGCAGTCGACATCAACGGATTCGCTGAACATGCCCATAGCGCCTCCTTGATGACCCTGGAATCAGTTCGAATATTTGTTCGAATATCTCCAGTCTACGCCGCGTTGGCAGTGCTGCATAGAAAAGTGGGCTGCTGCTGGAAAGAGGGGTGGACGGACTGTTCGGCAGGGAGCAGGATTGAGCCATGAAAACCCAAGACGCACTCCTCAAGCAGGCAAGCATCAAGGCCGAGGACTCCACCCTCGTAGCAACCTTCGACATCGACGGCACCATTCCCGCATCTGGCGCCTATGTCGTAGGCCTGGTTGGAGCCACACCCGACTATTCGTCCCAGCGGCGCCTGTGCGTCGAGTTCATGAACGGTGAAGCCATAGCTTTTTACTCGTTTAATCGGGAACAGGGAGTAGAAGAAACCTATGACCTGTCCGGCGTCTCGCACTCGGAGAACTCGATCACCGCGCAGTTTCCGGTAGCGGCCATCAACGGGCTTGGCGAGGGGCACACCATGTCGGCCTTCAGCGAGGCGGACGGCAGGGAGTTCCAGCACGGCGTTCCCGTGGAGGAAAGCCTGTAACAGCTGGGCCGGCGCGGCTCAGCTGTTTTCTTTATGGACGCGCATCTCCAGTTCAATGAACCCGGAGATCATCGTCCGGTACGTCGATTCGACGATGTCCGGGTCGATGTCCTTCTTCTCTGCGGCTGAGCGGACGTGCTCAATGATCTTTTCCACGCGGTCGGGGGCACGGACCTCGGCGTCGTCGCCCTTCAGGGTCCCGGCGATCCGGATCAGCCGTTCGCGGCGGGCTATGAGGGTGACAATCTGGTCATCCACCTCGTCAACAGCAACCCGGACGGCAGCGAGCTGTTCCTTGTCGGCCAGTGCGTCCCTATCGTTTCCTTGAATCGTCGCCATCATCTGACAGTATCGAAGCATGCAGCCCAGAGTCGACTTCATCTCATTAGGTGTCCGCAGCGTCCCGGCCTCCCGCGCGTTCTATGTTGACGGCCTTGGCTGGCCTGTCCACAAGGAAGTGGAAGGGGATGTGGCATTCATCCAGGTCAACCACGGCCTGGTCCTGTCCTTGTGGGACGCGGGCCAGATGCAGGCCGAGGCAGGCGTGGGAGCGCCCGGCCCGGTCCCGTGCATCACCCTCAGCCACAACCTGGCAAGCCCTGAGGAAGTGGACCGGGTGATGGCGGAGGCCGCGGCCGCGGGAGCCACGGTTGTCGCTGAACCCGTGACCCAGCCGTGGGGCGGGTACAGCGGCTATTTCGCCGATCCGGACGGCTTCCGCTGGGAGGTGGCGTACAACCCCACATGGGCAGTGGACGACGCCGGGACAGTCACCATATAACGCCCGGTTCACCGGTCGCCGGGCTGCTTGAGCCCAGGCTAGAACAGGGCTGCCACCGGACGAATCAGGTCAGGCCCGTTGTTGCGCACGTTGCCAACCTCCTTGCCCACGGACTCCACCTGCCAGTCGGCGGCCACGTCCTTGACGCCGGACCGCACCAGGTCCACCAGTCCGGCTGCGTCATCAGCGTCCGGGTCGAGCCAGGCCTGCATGGTGGCTTTGTCCATGGGCAGGGGGACCCTGTCGTGCAGGGCGGTGAGCTTGCCGAACACCGTTGACTCGGAGCCGGGCGGGGGCGTGTCAGTGGTCAGGATAGAGGTGGAGAGCAGCCATTGCCCCGGTTCACCCGCCGGGACGGACGGGTCCCTCCACCACTCGTACAGCCCGGCGAACGCGAGCCCGCGCCCCTCGCCGGGGTGCACATAATACGGCTGCTTCGACTTGCCCGGTCCCTGTTTCCACTCGTAATAGCCGTCCGCCGGGACGGCGCACCGTCGGGACTGGACGGCTTTCCGGAACGCGGGCTTCTCGAGCACCGATTCGCTCCGGGCGTTGATCATCCGGGAGCCGATGCCGGGATCCTTGGCCCAGGACGGAACCAGGCCCCATCGCGCCACATGCAGCTGCCGCACCTGCCGGCGCCCAGTGTTATGGTCAAGCCCAGTGCCGTCGTCAAGCCCAGTGCCGTCGTCAAGCCGAGTGCCGTCGTCGATCAGCCGCTCCAGCACGATAGGGACGTCATCCGTGGGCGCCACATTCCATGACGGCGGGATATTCACCTCGTCTTCGAGCTCGGCGTCGAACTCTGCCAGTAGGTCCCCCACGGCACGTGCCATTACATAGCGTCCACACATGGCTCCAGCATGCCATCGGCGCCACATACTGTCATCCAAGGGTGCCGGGCTACCCCGGGCAGCGGGGAATACCTGCCGGCACGCTACCGTTGACAGGAACGAAAACCTTCACCGACGCAGAGGAGAACCCTGTGGACTTCACTCCCGAATCCGGCACCATCACCATGTTTTCCACCACTTGGTGCGGCTACTGCAACCGCCTGAAGAAGCAGCTGGACGCGCAGGGCATCGGCTACACCGAGATCAACATCGAGGAAGTGGAAGGCACCGCCGAACTCGTGGAGCAGCTCAACGGCGGAAACCGCACTGTTCCCACCGTGCTTTTCCCGGACGGCACGGCCGCCACCAACCCGTCCGCTGCAGAGGTCAAGACGCGCCTGGCAGCGTAACTCCCCGCGGCGAAGAGCCGCATGAAAGACACACGATGCGGGTCATGCCCCCAGGCTGCTGAATGAAGCAGTCTCCAGGGTGGCGTGGCCCGCATACGTCTTAAGCAGGGCCTCCTCCACGGCATCGACGCCCACGCCGGGCACCAGGTCCTCGACGGCGCCCGCCGTGGCCGGGTCCCAGTCCAGACCGAGGGCCGCGTAGCTGTCGGTCAGGACTTTCCGGATGGGCGCGGAGTTTTCCACCACGATGACCGAGCTGAACAGCCAGCCGCCGGCAACGACGCGCTGGGCCGTCCCCACGAGTTTGATCCGGGACCCGTCCGCGGCGGCGGTGCCGTGAACGCTGAACTCGCCGGGGCAGTACTCCCCCGGTATTTCCCCCACGCCGGCCTGCACGCCAACACTCTGCAGAACCTGGGCAAACAGCTCGCCGAAATACCCGAAACGCTCCTTGGAGCCGGCAATCGCATCCGCGTCCGGTTCAATATGGTCCACCACCAGCGTCCCCTGATGGTATGCGGCCGCCCTCCCGCCGGCCCGGCGGACCAGGGGTTCGAAGCCGTTGTCCCGGCAGGCCTGCGCTGCCGCCTCGAATCCGGGCAGGCGGGTGTCCCGCTGGCCGAAGGCCACCGTGGGGGCAGGCCGGTAAAGCCTCAGCGTGGGCCCTATGTCCCCCGACTTTGCCCTGGCCAGCAGCTCCAGCCCGAATTCCAGGTCCCGCCCTGCCCCCAGCGAAGCTTCCTGCCGCACTACCGTGAGCGCACGGGGTCCCGGAGTGGCATGGTGCATGGTGTTGGGCTCGCTTTCTCTGGACTACTGGCGGATCGGCCAACCCTAGGTTACGCCGTCGCCCCCGGCCTTGATCACAGCCCGCGGCGGGCGGACCACAGCGCGGCGAGCAACGGGACCGACGAGGCGAGCATCAGGACATTCCCCAGCCCGGCATCGTCAGCACGGACCACTGCACCGGCAACCAGAAGGGCCGCAAACACGAGGACCGAGGCTGTCCGCCGTCCCGTACGTTCCAGCCGGGCCACCTGGCGTTCAAGGCGGGGGTTGGCAACGGAAAGTTGCCCCTCTTCGACGCGGCTAAGAAGCCCCTCCAGCCGCCCGGGCAACCGAAATACGAAACCGGCGGCGTCCAGCGCCTGCCGGGCGGCGTCCTGCACAAGGTTGCCCCGCTCGTCCCGCAGTAAACGGGCGGCATAAGGTTCCACCGAGTCCCACAGGTTGAATCGAGGGTCCAGGGAACTGCACACCCCGGAGGTCAGTGACATGGCGCGGATGATCAGCAGGAAGTTCTCGGGCAGCTGGAACGGCAGCGAGCGGACCAGGTCGCCGAACTCCACCGCAAAATTAAGGAACTCACGTGGATCCACCTCGCGGAGCTCAGCGAACCCCATCCCCCCGAACCGGGCGAAAACCTGCGTCATGGCTCGCTCCAGCTCGACGGAGTCGGCCGCCGGAACCAGGGCGCCCACCTCCCGGATGGCCGCTACCAGCCCCTTGCCATCACGCGCCGCAGCGGCGATCAAGAGCTTGCGGAGGCCACTGCGTGTTGACGCGGTGACCTCGCCCATCATGCCGAAGTCGATGAACGTCAGTTTCCACGGGTCTGGGCTGCTGCCGTGATGGGCGGGCGTGACGAAAATGTTTCCGGGATGGGGGTCGGCGTGGAAGAAGCCGTTTGTGAACAACTGGTCGAACATGACCGCGGCGAACACCGGAGCCACCCCAACCGGATCAATCCCGGCCGCGCGGAGCCCAGCGACATCGGTGATTTTGATGGCAGTGACGTCCTCGAGGGTGAGGACGCGGCGGGTGCTTTGTTCCCACACGGGCACGGGAACCTGGACGCGGGCGTCGGCGTCGAAATCAGCGGCAAACCGCTCTGAGTTGGCTGCTTCGTGGAGGTAGTCGATCTCTTCGTGGCTGGTCCGGGCGAATTCCTCCACCAGGGCGGGAACATCCGCCCGGTCGGAAATGAGGCGGAAGTGGCTGAGCCAGCCGCCAACCCTGCGCAGGGCCGCCAGGTCGACTCCCACAATCACCTCGATGCCCGGACGCTGCACCTTCACCACCACGTCCTTGAGCCCGGCCTCCTCGGCGAACTCAGGACGAAGCCGTGCCCGGTGCGCCTGGCCGAGTGAGGCTGCCGCAACCGGTGTTTCCTCGAACACGGCGAACACGCGCTCCAGCGGACAGCCGAGTTCGGTTTCAGCAACGGTGCGGAGGGCCGGGAACGGAACTGGCGGGACCTCATCCTGCAGGCCTTCGAGCTCCTTGGTTATTTCCGGGGGCAGCACATCCAGCCTGGACGACAGGAACTGGCCCACTTTGATCATCAGGCCGCCAAGGTCCACCGCGAGCTGGTGGAAGCGGCGGGCAAAGCGCTGCATCCGCTGGGAGCGGGTCCGCCCGGCAATCCGCGCCAGCCCGATCCGCGGCAGGAAGAGCTCGAACCACCAAATCGAAGCCAGGTTCCAGGCGGCGAAACGGAGGATCCGGCGGTACCGGGCACGGGTGCCTGCCGCTCCGGGCACCGGATCCTCCGGGCCGCGGCGGAGCGGCGGCACCTGCATCAGTCCTGGGCGAGGATGGAGTAGATCCGGCGCCGCGCCTCGTCCAGTACCGCCACCGCCTGTTTCACCTGGTCCGGTGACCCGGTCCGCCCCACTTGCGCGGCCGCCTGCGCAAGCTCAACGCCTGCCTTGGGCAGGGACGCGAAACCCCCTCCACCGGCAGGTCCGCCTGCGTTCCACGGCTCGGAGATGTGGTCGCGGGCCACCTCTTCCCGGCCGGCCCCGGTGAGGGTGTAGATTTTCCGGCCGTTCGATTCCTCGGCCGTGATGATGCCCTCGTCGGCCAGCAACTGGAGCATGGGGTACACAGAGCCGGCGCCCGGCTTCCAGTTGCCGCCGCTCCGCTCCTCGATTTCGCGGATGATCTGGTACCCGTGCAGGGGACGCTCTGCGAGCAGGGCCAGCACAGCGGCCCTCACGTCGCCCTTGCCGGCGCGGGCGCCGGCGCGCTTCTCAAACCGTGAGCGCAGTTCCTCCACAGCCTGCCACAGGCCCTCGATATTGCTGCTGCCACCGAATCCGTAGGCCGGGAACGGTCCATTCATGCTGGTCTCCTTTGGAGCACGTGAACGATATACAACGATACGTCCAGCGCGGCTTAAGTGACCATCATCAACGGGTCAGGTACGGCGCAGCGTCAGGATCTGTTCGGCACGCCCGAACGGGCCCAGCCTGTCATGCAGGACGGTGGAAGTGAGCCCGATCCCGTCCGTGCCGAAGGACACTGCGTTGTCCAGCCCCAGCCACTCCCCCTCCGGTTGCCGGTACATGTGGATCTGCAGGTCAAGGTTGGGGAAGGCGTAACTGTCCCGGCCCGGCGGAACCCGGGCGGCGATGCCGTTGGCGGTGTCGACCATACCGATCAGCCGGGCGAGGTCGCTGCTGTCGTCCCGGTCCGTGAGGGGGTGGGCGGTGCGCAACCAGACTTTGCCGGCTCCGGGCCGGTGTCCCTCCGCCACACGCATTTCGAGGGACCGGATGTAGCCTCCGGGCCAGACGGCGGCACCGTCGTAGGGTTTGCATTCGTCAGGGCCGGGAATGGTTGCGTCTTCGACGGCGGCCACGGCACCGGTGTCGCTGGTGGCCATCCGCCAGGCCGTGGCCCGGATGGCCGGCCGGCCCGCGGCGACAAGCTCCGCCTGCACCAGCTCAATGGTCTTCCCGGGCCGGAGCGTCTCTGTTCCGATGAAGAATTCCCCGCCGGGGATGAGGCCCAGGATTTCGTAGCTGAGCCGTGCCATCCGCATCCCGGTCCGCGGCTGGTGACGCTCCAGGGCGTCGGCCAGCAAACCGGAGGCGGGAGCCATGTGCTGTTCGTGGGCGTTCCAGGCGCCCTGGGCGTGGAGGGTGGACCGGAAACGGCCGCCGCCCAGGGCTACGTAGTAGGCGTTGCCTTTGGCCAGCTCGGGAAGCTCTTCAGTCAACGGGAGCCTTTCAGGGAATTCCAGTGAATGTCCACTAACTCTAGCCGCCCTGCCGGGGTGGTCCGCGGCAGTACGGCGCGTAGATCGCAGCCGCGAAATGTTTGAGGTTGGACAGACGCAGCGGACTAGACTCAGGAACTGGTCCTGTCACCATCCTCGAAACGAGGTGTTCAATGCGCGTCATCAGCTACAACCTCCGCAAACACAAGGCCAGCGGGGAACTCCTCGCCCTGGCCCGGAACCACGGGATCGATGCGCTCTGCCTCCAGGAAGTGGATGCGAGCGACCTGCCGGAAACCCTTGGCCCCCTGCACCTTGCCCATGTCACCAAAGGCAACCGGCTGGGACTGGCCGTCTACTACCGCACCAGCCGCTTCACGGCGCTGGACACCCAGTCGTTCGCCTTGAAGAAGTCCATGCATGACAGGGTCCTGGCGCCGGCGCATGAGCGGCTGATCGGGGTGCGGGTGATGGACAACGAGACCCAGCATGAGCTGGTCATCGGTTCTTTCCATGCCGCGCCGCTCACGGCCTCAAATTCCCTGCGGCGTAAGCAGATCCATGCCGCCCACGCCGAATTGCTCAGCATGGGCAGGGGCCTGATGACGCTGATGGTGGGCGATTTCAACTACCCGTTCTTCACCAAGAACCTGGACATCCACATGAAAAAGTCCGGGTACGCCCTCTCGCTGAGCAACCGCCGCACCTACACCCGCTACAAGGTGTTCAAGGGGCACTTTGATTTCGCAACGTCCCTTGGCCTGGACATCCAGAGCGTGGAGACGCTTCCGCGCGGCAACTCCGACCACCTTCCCATCCTGGTTTCCGCCGAGTACGGACCCGACTACTAGGCGGGGAACGGCTGGGCAGGATCAGAAGCGGGCAGGTGTTCGGGCTAGGCCACCAGCCGCGGGCGCAGGCCCGGCCAGGCGGCGGCAAACCCCGGGTGCAGGTTCATGCCCTCCACGTCATCGACCGGGATCCACAGCAGCTCAATGCTCTCGGGATCGCTGATCACGGGGTCGAACGGCTCGCGCACCAGCACCACCACGGTGGTGTAGGACCAGTAGCCCAGGTCCAGGACGGATGTAAAGAGCACGTCCACACCGTCCCGCGGCACGGCCGCTTCCTCGTAGGCTTCGCGGAGGGCGCCAACCACCGGGTCTTCGCCCTGGTGGAGTGCACCGCCCGGCAGGCCCCACGTTCCGCCGTTATGGCTCCAGACGGCCCGGTGCTGCAACAGGACGCCTTTGCCGCGGTCATACGCCAGCACTCCGGCCGCGCCGAAGCGGCCCCAGAACCGCCCCCGGTCGCCGTCCACCCAGGCGTCCCCGGGATCCCGGGGCCCGGTGCGTGCGGGTGGGGTGGCGGACGCGGCGGAGGCCAGTGAATGATCCATCAGTCCAGTCTGGCAGGTGGCTTCCGCCCGGCCCAGCGCTGGGCGGGGCTTTAGTTGCCGTGTCCGCGTTCGACGGCGAAATCGCCGCCGGGATACATGATGGTTTCGTGTCCGTCGTCAAAGCGGACCAGATAGGGCGGGGTCCCGCCCTGGCCCCGCACTTCCAGGATCACCCCGTGACGGTCCGTGGAACCGACATTCCGGCCGTGGACGATGATGCGGTCGCCCTGCGCTGCCTCCATGGCAATCACCTCCCAGCCCAAGATTACGACTGGACGGCACACCGGAACAGGCCCCGCGTGGCAGGATTTTCCCTATGCCGTTGAAGCTTGTGCTGATCGCCGACACCCACGTGCCCAAGCGCGCCCGGGACCTGCCCGTCCAGGTGTGGGCCGCCGTCGAAAGTGCCGACGTGGTGTTCCACGCCGGGGACTGGGTGGAGGCGGAGCTGCTGGACCAGCTGGAAGGGCGCAGCCGCATGCTGGTGGCCGTCTACGGCAACAATGACGGCCCGGAACTGCGCGCCCGGCTCCCCGAGACCGCGCACGTCACGCTGGAGGGAGTCCGGTTCGCAATGGTCCATGAGACGGGGCAGGCAAAGGGCCGGGAGCAGCGCTGCGAGGCGCTGTACCCCCAAACGGACGTCCTGGTCTTCGGGCACAGCCATATTCCCTGGGACACCACGGCTCCGGGTGGCCTGCGGCTCCTGAACCCAGGGTCGCCGACGGACCGGCGGCGCCAGCCGGCGTGCACCTACATGACGGCAAGCGTCGACGACGGCCGGCTGACTGGGGTGCGGCTGGTGGAGCTCCCCCGCGGGTAGGCGCGGGGGGGGGTTGGCAGCCGCCCTCCGCTGTGCCTAGGCTGGAACAGTAAGCATGCTTAGCATCTTGTGCTTAGTTTCCTGGAATCCACCCAGCCATCAGGAGGACCACCATGACAGACCAGTACACGTTCCGTAATCCGGTCACCGCCTACGAGCACATCTCCCCGCCGCAGCAGCACCAGCCGGAGCCAGGACTGGACGCGGCACTCCAGCCGAAGGCGGACTTGGGAGAGGACACCTACCGCGGCACCGGACGGCTGGAGGGCCGCAAGGCAATCGTCACCGGCGCGGACTCGGGAATCGGCGCGGCCACGGCCATCGCCTTCGCCCGGGAAGGCGCTGACGTCGTCCTGTCCTACCTGCCCCAGGAAGAAGAAGACGCCGCCCGTATCGCCAGCATCATCGAGGCGGCGGGCCGGAAGGCCGTCAAGGTGCCCGGCGACCTCAAGGATCCCGCCGTCTGCCGGGACGTCGTGGACACCGCCGTCGCCATACTGGGCGGTGTGGACATCCTGGTCAACAACGCCGGCAAGCAGGTGGCGCAGGAAGACCTCACGGACATCACGGACGAACAGTTCGACCACACGCTGAAGACCAACGTGTATGCGATGTTCTGGCTGACCAAGGCCGCGCTCCCGCACCTTCCGGCCGGTGCCACCATCATCAACACCACCTCCGTCCAGGCCTACAACCCCTCACCGACGCTGGTCGATTACGCCACCACCAAGGCCAGCATCAACAACTTCACCAAGGGCCTGGCCCAGCAGCTTGCCCCCAAGGGCATCCGGGTGAACGCCGTGGCGCCGGGTCCCATTTGGACGCCGCTGCAGGTGAGCAGCGGCCAACCCAAGGAGGAACTGCCGGAATTCGGCCAGTCCACTCCGCTCGGCCGGGCGGGCCAGCCGGCCGAACTTGCCCCGGCATACGTGTTCCTTGCCTCGCCGGAATCCAGCTTCGTGGTGGGCGAAACGCTGAACGTCAATGGCGGCAGCCCCACCCCCTAGGGCCGGGGTTACGCCCCGTCCTGGTCGGCCAGCAGGGCATCGGTGGCCTCATCGGGCTGTCCGTCGAAGAACTGGGCCAGGACGGTTTTGAAGACTGTCTCGCCGGGCGCGGCGCGCAGGAACAGGGTCATGGACGACTGCAGCTTGCGGGCGTCGATGCCGCCCAGGATGTCCTCCGCGGAGCGCCCGGCGTGCATGGTGAGGGCCTGCGCGCACTCCAGCAGGCGCGGACCGAGGACGTCATGGTCAAGGTAGGCGCGGGCCTCCGCCAGGGAGGTGATGGCGTACTTCCGGGACGTGGCACTCTGCCCCAGGCCGGCTATTTGCGGAAAGATGAACCACATCCAGTGTCCGGTCTTGCTGCCAACCTGCAGTTCGCCAAGGGCCTGGTCGTACGTTCCCCCGCTGTTCTGTGCGAGCACAAAGCGTTCCAGGCCATAAGAATCATTCACGGTTGTCTCCTTTGAATGGCGGCGCTGCCCTGTCCGGGGGCGCCGGGGTCCGTTTCTTGAACCAGCTTTGCTGCAGCCTGCTTCAGCCGCGGGTCCGGGTCCTGCGCCCAGCGGGCGATCACCACGTCCGCGCGCTGGCGGTCGCGTCCGGGGAGTCCCGCCAGCAGGGGCGCAACCACGTCGGAAACCAGCGGACCAGCCAGTTCCTGCGTCTCGGACGAGCGGAGGAAACCCTCGATCCGGGTCAGGTCAGAATGGCGCAGGAGGCCGGACCGGGCCTGGAGGAGCACCACGGCCGCAAGCCGGCGTTCGAAGACCGGCCTGGCGCCCGGTCCCGGCTGGCCCCACAGCACGGAGGCCAGCATGACCACGGCGTCGTGGTCAAGGTCCTTGAACTTCCGCAGCGCGTCCCGGACGGTTCCGCGGACTGCACCTACGGAAGACCCGTAGGAGGCCAGGACACCTCCCAGCCGGGACCCGACGTCGTCCGCCCGGTACCAGGCTCCCTCGTTTTGCAGCGTACGGTCTATGAAGCCTGCTGCAGCGTCCACCGCATCGATGCTTCCGCTCACTGCCGCCCCGCCCCGGCGTGGCTAATGCAGTAAGGCGTCCAGGGCCGCGCTTCCAGCCGGCCCTCGGCAATCGGTTCGCCGCAGACGGCACAGGTGCCGTAGGTCCCCGCGGCGATGCGCGCCAGAGCCGCCTCCACCTGGTCAAGTCCCGCGCTGCTCTGCTTCAGCAGCGCCGAGGCCTGGGACAGCTCGAAGGCTATGGTCGCCCCCTCGGGGTCGTGTTCGTCGTCCACATTGGAGTCCTGGCGCGCGGAGCTCGCGGACGCGATGTCCGCGCGGAGGGCCGGAAGCAATGCGATCTTCCGCTGCCGCTCTTCCTCGAGCAGAAGGCGGAACCGCTCAAAATCAGGCATGCAGACAGCCTAGCGCGGCGTCAGTACCAGTTCCGGGCCACGGAGTGCTCCCAGGCGGCGCAGGGCGTGCGGTACCGGTCGCGGATGTAGCCCAGCCCCCACTCAATCTGCGTGCGGTAGTTGGTCAGCCAATCACTTCCGGCGCTGGAATATTTGCCCGGCGGCAGCGCCTGCGGGATGCCGTAGGCGCCCGAATAGGGGTTGGTGGCCGTGGTCAGCCAGTTGGACTCCTTGGTCCAGAGCTGGGCGAGGCACAGATACTGGTCCTGGCCCCACCCGTAGGCACCCAGGCGGCCCGATGCATAGCTCTGGGCCCCGGCGGGATCGGTGACGGCGCCACCGGGGACGGACGGTACTACGACGGGTGGCGGAGCGGGCGCGGGTGCGGCCGGCGGCGGCGC